>CATEMS010000060.1 GCA_949507465.1 Flavobacteriaceae bacterium | reverse complement strand
CCAGGGGTTTCCACTTCTGTCTCGTAGAAATGGCCTTTAAAATATTGTTTTACAACCCACCCACAAACAGCCGTAGGGGCGTTAGAGATTTTTAACTCATGGGGCAACACCGCGCGCACCTCTCCACCTTTAACCCCTCCAAAGACACTGGTATCAATTAAAGATCCAGCCCCAAAAAAACCAGCTTGATAGGGTGTTTTAAGACTTGAAATAATTTCTTGCGGGCTTCCCATCATTTCTTTTTTTCCGTTTTGTAACATAAGTATGGTATCTGCAAAACCCAGCGCCTGATCACTGTCATGAGTTGCAGTAATACACGTAATGTTATTCTCTTTTAAATAGCGGTATAGATTACGCCGTAGTTTATTTTTCCTAAAGGTGTCAATATTACTAAAGGGCTCATCTAAAAGAATTACCTCAGGGGTGTTTGCCAACGCCTTTGCTAGTGCAACACGTTGTTTTTGTCCCCCGCTGAGGTTTTTCACCATTATATTTTTATGGTTTTCAAGCGCCACAATCTCCAGAAGCTGATCTACACGGGCACCGTCTTGCTCTTTGTTATTTCTATCTAAGTGCGTGGCAATATTTTCTGCAACAGAGATATAGGGCATTACATTAAATTCTTGAGCTACTAATTTCATAGCTGACTCTCCAGCTACTAAATTGTGATTGGGTCCTAGCAGTTGTTTTTCTCTCAAAAACAAGTGTCCGTTTTCTAGATGCAAAAGCCCATAAATGATGTGCAGTAAAGTAGATTTCCCGCAACCACTTTCTCCTAAAACAACTAGGTGTTCTCCTTGTTTCAGGGAAAACGCAATGTCTTGCAGTATTAAAAGCTCAGGATTATTTTGATATGAAAATTTTTTAATGGCTACCCTTAGCATAATCAAATGTTAAAAAAGCTAGATATCTAGCGGCTGTTTATAAGTGATACCTAGCTTTATTTTTTCTTTAAATTTTGTTATTGTTTTACCCCATCATTAATTTGTTTTGGCAATACTTTGTAGCCCATATTATATAATGTGAAGCCATATATATCTGCATATTGTGCTATTGTTTTGCTCACCGGAGTTCCTGCCCCATGCCCAGCATCTGTTTCAATTCTAATTAAAACAGGCGCTTTGCCGCCTTGTTTTTCTTGTAATTCTGCCGCAAATTTGAAGCTATGGGCAGGCACCACTCTATCGTCATGATCTCCAGTGGTAATCATGGTTGCTGGGTACTTTGTGCCAAGAGTCACATTATGCACCGGGGAGTAGCCTTTTAGATACTCAAACATTTCTTTACTTTCTTGTGAGGTCCCATAATCATAAGCCCAGCCAGCTCCAGCTGTAAAGGTATGATACCGCAACATATCTAGAACGCCTACGGCAGGAAGTGCCACTTTAATCAAATCAGGTCGTTGGGTCATAGTGGCGCCCACCAAAAGGCCCCCATTAGATCCCCCTCTAATGGCCAGGTAATCTTTGGAGGTGTATTTTTCAGAAATTAGATACTCTGCAGCGCTGATAAAGTCATCAAAAACATTTTGCTTTTGCAACTTAGTTCCTGCATCATGCCACTTTTTCCCATACTCACCACCACCTCTTAAATTGGCCACGGCATAAACACCACCTTGCTCCATCCATACGGCATTTGTGATGCTAAAACTTGGAGTTAAACTAATATTAAAACCACCATAGCCATATAAAATTGTTGGATTTGTGCCATCCAATACGATGCCTTTTTTGTGCGTAATTATCATAGGAACTCGCGTTCCGTCTTTTGAGGTATAAAACACTTGTTTGCTTTGATACTCATCTGAATTAAAATCAATGTTTGGTTTTTTGTAAAGCCTAGAGACCCCAGTAGAAATTTCATAGGAATAAATACTTCCAGGGGTAAGATAGTTTGTAAAAGAATAATAAAGGTTTGTGTCTTGTTTTTTGGCACCAAAACCACCTGCAGAGCCAACTCCCGGCAAAGCAACCTCTCTTACTAGGGTTCCGTCATAGGAGTATTGTTTGATAGCACTTACGGCATCTTTCATGTAATTTGCAAAAAGATATCCACCCCCTGTACTGGCCCTTAAAACATGTTGAGTTTCTTTGATAAGGTCTTTCCAATTTTCTGGTCCTGGATTAGCGGCATCTACAGTTACTACTTTCTTGTTAGGAGCATTTCTATTTGTCACAAGATAAAGTTTGCTGCCAATATTTTCTATAACCGAGGTGTCACTATCTGTGTCTTTTTGAATGGTAATAAATGGATTTTTCGGGTCGCTAAGGTCTTTTATAAAAAGTTTGTTTCCTGAGGTTGAAACACTGGCAGAAACGATCAGATATTTATTATCTTCTGTGGTGCGGCCACCAACATAGCGATGCTTTTGCTCTGGAGTGCCACCAAATACTACCACATCTTGTTTTTGTGAGCTTCCAAGTGTATGGTAATAAAGTTTGTGTTGATCTGTTTTAGCAGAAAGCTCACTCCCTTTGGGTTTGTCATAGCTTGAATAATAAAAGCCATCATTTTTAAACCAAGAAATGCCACTAAATTTAACATCTACAATGGTATCTTCTATAATTTGCCTACTTTGAGTATCCATTACCAATACTTTTCTCCAATCACTTCCGCCTTCGCTTATACTGTAAGCTGCTAACAAACCATTTTCACTAAAACTCAGACCTCCCAAAGAAATGGTTCCGTCCTTGGCGAATGTATTAGGGTCTAAAAAAACTTCAGCAGTCTCTGGGTCTTGCCCAGTTTTATATCTATAAATAACATACTGGTTTTGCAACCCATCATTTTTATAAAAGTAGGAGTAATCCCCTTCTTTAAAAGGAGCACCAACTTTCTCGTAATTCCAGAGTTTGGTAAGCCGCTCTTTTAGTGCCTCTCTAAATGGAATGTTGTCTAGATAACCAAAGGTGGTTTTGTTTTGATCTGTAACCCACTGAGCAGTTTGTTGACTCATATCATCTTCAAGCCACCTATAGGGGTCTTTTACCTGCGTTCCAAAATAATTTGTAATAGTGTCAACTTTTTTGGTCTTAGGATAGGTCACGTCTATGAGTTGGTTTTTTGAAGTAGTAGCATCGTTACACCCTATAAGAATTAGGGCCGTAAAAGCTAAAACTAGTGATTTTTTCATGGGTTTATTTTTTATAAAAATACATAAAAAACAGGCCCTAATAAACTTAAAAAGGGCTGTAGAAAGTTTCAATAAATATTTTG
>CATEMS010000059.1 GCA_949507465.1 Flavobacteriaceae bacterium | reverse complement strand
CAAAATTCTACCTCCAAGTAAATTCGGGTTGATACAAATTACCCGCCAACGCGTTAGGCCAGAAATGAATATCAAAACCAGTGAACAAGCCCCAGGGGGCGGAATTGGTGAGATTGAAGCGCCAATTGTGGTGGTACAAAAGATTACCGAGGAGCTCAAAAGGCTTTTCAAAAAAGACTATAAAGATGTAACATTAAGTACACATCCTTTTATAGCAGCCTTTTTAACAAAGGGTTTTCCATCGTTGCGCCACAAATGGTTTGTGGAGCATAAAAAATGGGTGAAAATACAACCAAGAGATGCTTACACGTATCTAGAATATCACTTCTTTGACAAGAACGGTGATCGACTAAAATAACCATAACCCTCCTTTGCTTTTGCTTAGGAGGGTTTTTTTTGCCTAAAATTTGTTCTGTTTCTGTTTTTAAAAAAGGTGCAGCACTATTTTTAAGTGTATTTTTGAAACCTGTAATGAATTTTACTCACAAAACATATACCCTACAACAAGCCAAAAGAAGCATTGAAAAATACTGCGCTTATCAAGAGCGTTGCCATCAAGAGGTAACTAAAAAGCTAGTACAGATGCGAATGATCCCGCAAGCCATTGACGAAATTATTGGCCATTTACTGGCGCATGATTTTTTGAATGAAACCCGTTTCTCTCAGGCCTTTGCCCGTGGAAAATTCAGACAAAAAAAATGGGGTAGAAATAGAATTACCCGAGAATTAAAAATGCGGAATATTTCTGCCTATAATCTCAAATTGGCACTAAAAGAAATTCCAGAAAAGGAATACCTAGACACCTTTGATGTTTTGTTTGAAAAAAGAGTTGCCCAACTCGCTGGAGAGACAGATCTTCAAAAAAAACGAAAAAAAATAGCAGATTACTTGCTGTATCGAGGGTGGGAATCTGCTATGATTTATGAGAGACTTAGGGCGATAAAAAACAGCTAGGTCTAATTATAATTTGGCTTTCGCTTTTGCTAGTTCGTTACGCTCTATTTTGTGATCTGGGCGGGTCCATTTAGGTTTCTCTGCTTGATCTTTATACTTAGAGTATTGAGCCTCCACAGATTCTGGTTGATCTTTCTTGACAAAGGGTTTCATGGGCTGTAAACCAAGTAGTTCAAAGAGCTTCATGTCCTGGTTTACATCTGGATTTGGTGTTGTTAGGAGTTTATCTCCAGCAAAAATAGAATTGGCTCCGGCAAAGAAACACATGGCTTGCCCCTCTTGAGACATTTGTGTTCTCCCGGCAGAGAGTCTCACCTGCGTATTAGGAAGAACAATACGGGTTGTGGCCACCATACGTATCATTTCCCAGATAGATACAGGAGCAATCTCCTCCATAGGTGTTCCCTCTACAGGAACTAAAGCATTAATGGGTGTGCTCTCTGGTTGTGGGCTTAGGCTAGATAAGGCTACCAACATACCTGCTCTATCCTCAATGGCTTCTCCCATACCAATAATGCCACCACTGCAAACAGTAACATTAGTTTTACGTACATTTTCTATGGTGTCTAATCTGTCTTTAAATGCCCTTGTTGAGATTACATCTTTGTAATAATCTTCGCTAGTATCTAGGTTATGGTTGTATGCATACAAGCCTGCCTCTGCTAGTCGCTGGGCTTGGTTTTCTGTTATCATTCCGAGGGTACAGCACACTTCCATATCTAATTTATTGATGGTGCGAACCATTTCTAAAACAGTATCAAATTCTGGTCCATCTTTTACATTTCTCCAAGCTGCCCCCATACAAACGCGTGATGAGCCGCTAGATTTTGCTCGTAAGGCTTGGGCTTTAACTTGGCTAACGCTCATTAAATCATTTCCTTCAATATCTGTATGGTATCTAGCCGCTTGAGGACAATACCCGCAATCTTCGGGGCATCCTCCTGTTTTTATAGAAAGTAGCGTGGAAACCTGCACTTGATTTGGATTATGATTTGCCCTATGCACTGTTGCTGCATCATATAATAATTCCATCATGGGTTTATTATAAATTGCTAAAATCTCTTCCTTGGTCCAGTTGTGTTTTGTCTGCATCATAATTCAAAAATAGGTAATTTTTTCGTTTCGTTTTAAAAGTTTTCTAGAATAATATACGCT
>CATEMS010000058.1 GCA_949507465.1 Flavobacteriaceae bacterium | reverse complement strand
GATATAATTACTACCGCTAATGTAAGGTTTTGTTGCCATGAGACCTCCATCTGCGTATTGGCTCATACCATACACATTAGTTACCATTACCCAGTCATAGGAATCAATAAATAATTCCATAAACCAGCGATATACCTCATCTGGATCAAACTCACACAGCATCATGAAGTTTCCTAAAATCATTAAGCGTTCAATGTGATTGCAGTAGCCTGTTTCTAGTATTTTTTTTATGGTTTGGTCAACAGGAGGGATGCCTGTTGTCCCGTTATAGAAAGATGCTGGTATTTTTTTTGTAAAATTCCAATAATTGGTCGTTCGTTCTTGGCTTCCACGAGATTCATAAATTCCTCGTATAAATTCTCTCCAACCAATAATTTGGCGAACAAATCCTTCTGTTGAGTTAATAGGCACCTCATTTTTTTTGGTAAAATCCAAACAGGCATTTATAATTTCTTTGGGTGTAATTAAACCCACATTGAGCATTGGTGTTAATACGCTGTGATTCAAAATAGAGTTTTCTGCCACTATTGCATCTTCATAAACCCCAAATTCCATAAACCGTTGTTCAAAGAATTGCTGTAACCAAGATGCTGTATCCTCAAAACTAGTAGGGTATAGGTTGTATGAGCTCAGGTTTCCTAGATGATCAGCAAAGTGAGTGTTTACATACTGTGTTGCTTCTTTATTGTAAGAGTCAACATCTGGGAATGATATGGTAGGGGGTACTTTTTTTGTTGGATATTTTTTTCTGTTTTCTGTATCAAAGGTCCATTTGCCTCCCATAGGATTGCCCTGTTGATCTATTAATATGTTTCGCTTTTTTCGTTGCTCTTTATAAAAGGTTGTTTGATGGTATTTCTTTTTATTTTTCCCAAAAAAGGGAAGTAACTCTTCTTTTGTGTTTAAAAAAAGTGGGTTTTCTATTACTTTAAATGACATACCTAAAGCATTACAACCTTGCTGAATTCTTTTGTTAAGCCAGTTATCTGTGGGATCTATATAGTTGATGTGGCTAATGCCTTGTTTTTTTAATTCTGGAAGAAGCTCTCTTATGTCTGAAGTTTTTTGGATCGCCTCCACGTAGGTCAACGCTCTATTTTTTTTCTGAATGAGAAAATCTGCATACCGCTTCATGGTAGCTCTATGGAAGGCTATTTTTTGCTTATGGAAAGGATATTGTTTGAAAAATAAATATTCTTCTACCAGATATATTGGTGCATCAATATCAAAAAGAGGAGATGCTTTAAATAATTGGTGCGGAAATATAAGATGGATCTGTTTCATTTGTTTGAGCTGCATCGTTTACTGCAATATTTTACGTGTTCCCAATTTTTCTCCCATTTTTTTCGCCATGTAAAAGGAAGTTTACATACAACGCATATTTTTTGAGGGAGATGTTGCTTTTTCATGGTTAGAATTTAGGCAATTCTTCAATTCTAGCATAGGGAAACTGCGCTATTTTTTTTAATTCGTAGTAGCTATTCAAGCCAGATATACCCATGCTATTGCTAGCCTCTAGGTCTATATCACCATCAACCATTGTGCTATTGTCAATAATTAGTTTTTGAATTTCCCCTATGACCATTACCGTGCCATTGTGTTTGATTTCTAGTGTTTCAATAAACTGCATACCCACTTTAAAGGTGCTTTGTTTTACAAAAGGCGCAAGAATATTTTTGTGGTATTCTTGGGTGAGTCCACAGTGTTCAAATTCTGATACTTCTTCATTAAATTTGGCTGAGGTATAGTGTGCATTTTTGACAAAACTGGGGTGTATATGATTTATAGTATATGATTTGTTTTCTTTTATGTTTCTTAATGTGTGGCCCACCTCTTGGGTCTGTGGTCTTGAGATAAAACCTAACAACGCTGGATTGCTACCCAGATGCACCACCGAGCTAAAAATGGCAAGATTTGATAACCCATCACTATTTATGCTCCCGATAAGATTTGCAGGTTTTATTCCAGTAACTGCGTTAATTAACTTTAACCTACTGATGCGATCTAATTGCTCGATATCTTTTTTAGTGTAAATCATTATGTTTTTTATTAACGTGTGTATGTATAAGGTGTTTTTTTTCTTTTTGTACAGCAGGGTGTTTTTTATGACCCCATATTTTATCTCTTGCCTTAGCTGCGCTTTGTTGCAAATCTACGATAGGAAATGGATATTGCTCCCCAATAAACACATTACAAAAGGTTTGGTCCATGGCAGACATTTTCCAGGGCTCATGTATAAAAGCCACAGGAACATTAGCAAGTTCTGGAACCCATTTTTTTATAAATTCTCCCTCTGGATCATGTTCTTGAGAGTTTTTGACAGGATTGTATAGCCTAACGGTATTGATACCCGTAGTTCCTGCTTGCATCTGGAATTGTGGATAATGAATACCTGGCTCATAATCTAAAAACTGTCTGGCCAGGTGATAGGTGCCCTCTCTCCAATCTTGATCTAGATTCATGGTTAGAAAAGAGACCACCATAGCTCGCATTCTAAAATTAATCCAACCCGTTTGCTCTACCGCTCTCATACAAGCATCTATTAAGGGGAAACCTGTAGTTCCAGTTTTCCAGGCCTTTAAGAAAGCTTCATTTTTTGTGTGTTGCAAAAGTTCGTAACTGCTATTGATACAATGTGTCTCATAGCTACAATCTACCTCAAATTTTTGTATGAAATGGCAATGCCAATGCAACCTGGTGAGCATTGCAGAAAACGCCTTGCTGTTTTTTGTGCCAGATGGGTGAGTCCCTATGTATTGAAATGCCTGTTTGACACTCATATTTCCCCAAGACAAATAGGGTGACAACCTACTACAACTTACTCTACTCTTTGCTGGTTTTGAGATATGTTTTTGGTAATTGAATCCTCTTTTTTCGGTAAATGATTTGATATACCGCCAGGCATTACGCTCTCCTGCAGGTTGGTAATAGACAGCGTACTGGTTAAGTTTTAATTTCAGTTTTTCAGGCAGTAAAAAAGGGTGTACTAAGGGTTTTTGTGTGGAGGTAGAATACTTATTTTCTATAACGGGGCTATGCATTTTTGCGTGCCATTGTTTGTTCCAATCTATTCTGTTTTTTATGCCTCTTAAGATACCATCGCGTTGAAATTCTTTCCAATTAATGCTGCGTTTTTCTATAAAACTAGCCACTTGTTTATCACGGTCCCAGGTTTTTTTTGTCCCGCTTTCTCTGTAGCTAAAAATATGTTGAATGTCAAAGTTGCTACTCAGGTATTCAAATACATTGAGGGCGCCTGCGTAGAAAATATCAACAGATCTATTAAAAGGTGCTAAAGTTTTATTGATAGCTTTAATAGAGTGGTAGATGAATTGTAAGTGACGTTCACTTGTATCTGGGTAGGAGATCATACTAGGTTCAAAAAAATATACGATACGGTAGTCTATGCCTGCTTTTTCAGCATATGCTAACCCTTGGTGATCTTGTGTTCTAAGATCACGCTTAAGCCAGACTATATTTATTGGCTTTTTACTCAATAGATGATTTGTTTTTTACATTTTTTCCAGAATCCAAAAAATGAAGAAAAATAACCCTGAACATCAAACATCCAATCTCTAGGATCTTCGATTCCATTGTAATGCTTATTTAAAGGATGTTCTTTGTAAAAAATGTGTGACACACCATGCTCTTGTTGTAAATTAGAAAACTCACCTACATATATTTGGATATTAGGTATGTTTTGGTGCCCTAAATCTACTATAAAATCTATAGTTTTTTGTGAGACAGGGTAGGCATCAAAACAAGAGGGCTCTAGAAGTAAAATTCTATTGGCGTTGATATCTTGTTTCCATAGGGGGTCAAGATTATACATGTTATAAACACAGCTGGGCAATGCGTTATCAATAGTGATCTTTCGCTTTTTTGGTAGGGGTGTTTTTAATATAAATGGGCTAGTTTGATTTAAAACTTCTGGAATAGCCATGTTTGTAAAAGCTTCATAGGGGATGTCTAGAAAAGTACCTCTTTGCTGGGTAAAACAGTAGGTATTGATATTTTCTTGGTTAGCCACATATTTTTTATTTGCATTTGCCCCAGCAACCCATTGCCAACTTAGGGCATTACTAGCCCAATCTGCATCGAGTAGGTGGTAATACATCCATTTTGCTGGTGTTTTCCAATGGCTCTGGGCCATATTACAAGCAATGGCAGCTATATACATTCTTACATGGTTGTGCAGGTATCCTGTCTTGTAAAACTCCTCTATGGCAGTATCTATAGCAACAATACCCGTCTTAGCTTCTAGAATTGCATTTGGAATATCAGTATTTGAAACAGGTGTTTGGGTGTGCTTTATATCTTGATTGATGTCTTTTGCTTTTGCAATCCATACTTGTTGCCAATAATCTCGCCAAGCTAATTCTTGGATGAATTTTTCAGCCTCTCTAGGTTGAAAACCATTATCAAGTATTTTTTTAAAAATATATTTTGTGGAAATAACACCTCTAGAAATATAGGGAGACAAATACGATACAGCTCCATTTATATAGTTTCTAGAGTGTTTGTATTTTAGAGGATCTACAGCATCAATACGTTTAAGAATTTCTTTGTAAGAGGTTGGAAACCCAGTTTGTTGATTTTCAGAAAATATCATTTAGCGTTTGCTGATCTTATTTCCGGTTATGGTCTTTTGTCTAGAGCATTTAAAGCGAGTAATGTCTTGGCTTCTTTTTTTAAGATGCTTTTGACTCACCCCACTGTTTACACGTTTACGCCAGCGTTTAAAACTAGATTCTTTTAAATTTTTACGCATGAGCTTAATGACTTCTTTTTCTGGAAGTCCAAACTGAAATAATATGGCCTCAAAGGGTGTACGGTCTTCCCAGGCCATTTCAATGATGCGGTCTAGTTCTCTTTCGGTAAAAGTATCGCTGGCTGTAGCCATATTTATGAAGGTGTTTTTGCTAATGATTCTAGCTTTTTCATTACCTGTT
>CATEMS010000057.1 GCA_949507465.1 Flavobacteriaceae bacterium | reverse complement strand
AATACGTCTGATAATAATGATTTACATGTGCTACTATACCCAAACCCAGCCACAGATTTTGTTACTATAAAATTACAAGCACAGGTAATGGAAAAGCTTCAAATTTCAGACATAAAAGGAGGTGTTTTGTATGCTGAAACCCTACAATCAAACCAAAAAGAACTGAACACTTCAAGTTTTGCCAAAGGAATGTATTTTTTAACCATCACCACAACAAATGGTGCTGTGGTTGTAAAAAAACTGATCGTCAAGTAATCAGACAGTAAAAATATCCCAGCCAATAAGCGCAAAAAATGGAAAACAAGAAAGGAAACATATACCTTATACCCTGTACCCTTGGAGAAACACCGCCACTAGAAGTACTCCCCCTTTTGGTAAAAAAAGCCATAGAAAACATAGACCACTACATTGTTGAGCATGAAAAAAGTGCCCGTAGATTCATTAAAAGTGTAGCTAGTAAAAAACAGCAAAACAGTCTACATGTAGAAGAGATAAATAAGTTTACAAAGCCCAAAGAAATCCCTCAAATGCTTGAACCCTGTTTTAACGGCTTTGATGTTGGTATTATCTCTGACGCGGGTTGTCCTGGCATTGCAGATCCTGGAGCAGCGGTTGTAGAACAAGCGCATCAAAAGGGTATAAAGGTGGTTCCACTTGTTGGACCCTCCTCTATTTTGTTAGCGCTAATGGCAAGTGGATTTAATGGCCAAAATTTTGCCTTTAATGGTTACCTACCCATAGATAAGGTAGAGCGCAAACAAAAAATAAAACAACTTGAAAAAAAATCTATTGTAGAGAACCAAAGTCAATTATTTATTGAAACTCCTTACAGAAACAATCAGATGCTAGAGAGCCTTGTCAAGACTTTGCAAAACACAACAGGTATATGTGTTGCATGTGATATTACCCTTTCAACTCAATACATAAGAACTGCCCCTGTCAAACAGTGGAAAAGAATCAAGGTAGATCTTCATAAAAGACCTGCAATATTTATAATTCAAGGGTAAATTTATAAAAATTATACTGCTTTGGCTTTTCTGTTAGGGGCAATACAGGAGGTATCATATCCAGAAAACTTCATTAAATAGGTTTGTATGGTGGTACCAAAGGCGTCTTTAAAGAAAAAATCTCCATCGCTTCTAAGATATTTTTTCACATTCCCTGCGCCCGCTAGGTGAGCAGCCGCTAAAATTCCAGACTCAGTAACCAGTACATTATTGATTTTGGTACCTACAAAGCGTTTGATATCTCTGCGCAAAATCCACTTATTTCTCGAAGTGTAAGCAACAAATGCTTTTTCTTGCAAAGCAGCACTTTTGATAAAAGCACTCGCATTGTTTACCCCAATTAGAGATAGAGTGGTTGTAGCAAATTGATACTTGCCAAGATAACCATAGGCATTCACACTGGTATAATTACCCGAAGATTCATTAAAACCAAGCGCTTCTTTAAAACCAATAAATGATTTTCCAAGAAAAATACTAAAAACGGGTTTGTTTATTTT
>CATEMS010000056.1 GCA_949507465.1 Flavobacteriaceae bacterium | reverse complement strand
TAAATGGTACTAAAGAAATAAAAATACCCAGTAAAAGAAGAAGAGGTAACAAACACCTACTTGAGCTTACTGGTGCAAGTGGTAATAATTTAAAAAATGTAAGCGTAAAAATACCTCTAGGGGTGATGATTGGAGTAACAGGTGTTTCAGGAAGTGGTAAGTCTACCCTTATAAATGAAACCCTCTACCCTATTTTAAATGCTCACTTTTTCAATGGTGTAAAAGTACCAATGCCGTATAAAAAAATTAAAGGACTTGAACATCTAGATAAGGTAATAGACATAAATCAATCACCAATAGGTAGAACCCCTCGGTCTAACCCTGCAACCTACACTGGAGTATTTTCTGAAATTAGAAGTTTGTTTGCTAAAGTGCCAGAGGCGCTCATACGAGGCTATAAACCAGGAAGATTTAGTTTTAATGTACAAGGCGGTAGGTGTGAAACCTGTAGAGGTGGAGGATTAAGAGTGATAGAGATGAATTTTCTTCCAGATGTCTATGTAGCTTGTGAGACCTGTCAGAAAAAACGTTTTAATAGAGAAACCCTTGAGATACGCTACAAAGGAAAATCTATCTATGACGTATTAGAAATGACTATTAATGAAGCTTGTGAGTTTTTTGAAAAAATTCCTAAGATATACAGAAAGCTAAAAACCATTCGTGATGTTGGGCTTGGATATATTACATTAGGGCAGCAATCCACAACCCTATCGGGTGGAGAGGCCCAACGCATTAAACTGGCTACAGAGCTTTCAAAAAGAGATACAGGAAATACGTTTTACATTTTAGATGAGCCAACAACTGGACTCCATTTTGAAGATATCAGAGTCTTAATGATTGTGCTTCAAAAGCTAGTAGATAAAGGAAATACGGTTTTAATTATTGAACATAACCTTGATGTAATTAAAACTGTAGATCACATTATAGATATAGGTCCAGAGGGTGGAAAAAGTGGTGGACAAGTTATGGCTACTGGAACTCCAGAACAGATTGTTAAAACAAACAAAGGTTTTACAGCAAAGTTTTTAAAGAAAGAATTACAAAATAAATAGTAAGTATCCAGGTAAATATGTACTTTGAGTACTGATACATTGTAAATTTTAACACACATTAAAATGAGGTCTGAAGAAAATCACAAAAATTGGAACCACCAAAAAACAAATGATTCATGGGCAATCTTTAAGATCATGGGTGAGTTTGTGAATGGGTATGAAACAATGAGTCGCATCTGACCCTGTGTTTCTATTTTTGGTTCTGCTCGTACCGGGCAAGATCACAAATACTATAAATTAGCTCAAAGTATTGCAAAGCATATTACAGAAAATGGCTATGGTGTAATTACAGGTGGTGGACCCGGTATTATGGAGGCTGGTAACAAAGGAGCTCACCTGGCAGGTGGAACCTCTGTGGGACTTAACATTACATTACCTTTCGAGCAACATGACAACCCCTTTATAGATAAAGACAAAAGCATTGATTTTGATTACTTTTTTGTAAGAAAGGTTATGTTTGTAAAATACTCGCAGGGCTTTGTAGTAATGCCTGGTGGTTTTGGAACTCTTGATGAGTTTTTTGAAGCCTTTACCCTCATACAAACTAAAAAAATTGATCAGTTTCCTCTAATTTTGGTAGGAAGGTCTTTTTGGAGTGGTTTAATAGATTGGGTAAAAAATACTCTTCTTGAAGAAGGTAACATAAGCCCAGAAGATCTAGATTTGGTACATGTAGTTGACACAGAAAACGAGGTGCTAGCTATTTTAAATAACTTTTATAACAAAAACAACTTTAGTCCTAACTTTTAAATTTAATAACTCCCCAGTTATATGCGTCATACTATTATTTTTTTATCGCTACTGTTTTTCAGTATTTCTTGTTATTCACAAAACACCATTAAAACAATGTTTTACAATGTTTTGTGGTTCCCGGAATTAAATCCAAACAGAATCGACTTATTACAAGAAGTTTTACAAGATTATGAGCCAGATATTTTTATGGTTTGTGAATTACAAAGCCAAGAAGGTGCAGATGCTATTTTAAATATAGGCCTAAATAGTGATGGCAATAGCAACTTCAGTGCGGCCCCCTATTTTGAAAATCAATCTGGCGGGGGCAATTTGCAACAAGCCCTTTTTTATAGAAATGATATGTTTGTTCTTGAAAACACAGAAATTATAAATACTCCTGTAAGAGATATAAATAAATACACACTGCTATTAAACACAGCAAATCAAGACACAAACCCCATACGGATATATGCCTATGTAACACATTTAAAATCAAGCCAAGGTGGAGCCAATCAGCAGTTAAGGCTCTCTATGGTAGAAGCGTTTGTTAATGATACACAGCAACTTGAGGAGGATGCTTATGTATTGTTTGCTGGAGACTTTAACATATACACCTCCACAGAGCCTGCATATCTAGAGATTTTAGACCAAACAAATAACATTGCAATGGCAGACCCTATAAACACACCTGGAGCTTGGAATAATAATGAAGACTTTACAGCTGTACATACCCAAAGCACCCGCACCAGCTCTTCTGGTTTTGGAGGTGGAGCAGGTGGAGGCTTGGATGACAGGTTTGATTTTATCATGGTGTCACAAAATATGATGACAGGTACCAACCTAAACTACAAAGCAGATAGCTACAAAGCCTATGGAAATAATGGAAACTGCTACAATAATGATATAAATGACATTAATTGTGGAGGTGTTTACAATCAAGTTATACGAGATGCACTTTACAATATGAGTGATCATTTACCTGTTG
>CATEMS010000055.1 GCA_949507465.1 Flavobacteriaceae bacterium | reverse complement strand
TAAAAATAGCTAATTGGATTTGTGTTTATTTGCGATAAAACGACTGCAAAATTAGTGATTTTTTTTGTAAGATAGGTATGTAAAAGCTCTTTTGTGTATTGTTCGCTTTCATAGTGCCCTATATCAGCCAATAGAATCTTGTTTTCAGCAGTGTAAAAGTCATGGTATTTTAAATCAGAGGTAACCAGCACATCTGCTCCTTGGGAAATGGCTTCTTTAATTGCAAAGCTGCCACTACCTCCTAAAACAGCAACCTTTTTTATAGGTTGATCTATCTTTTTTGAGTGCCTGATACATTTTGTGTTCATTTTCTCTTTCAAATACAATAAAAAAGCATCTTCATTCATCGGATTTTCAAGTTTGGCAATCATACCCATACCAATGTGTTGATTGGTATTTTCAAGTGTAGTTATTTCATAGGCAACCTCTTCATAGGGGTGGCTGGTATGTAGTGCATTAATTATGTGTTTCTCTAAATGCTTAGCAAAGGTCATTGCAATCATGATCTCAGAGGCTGTTTGGGTGACTCCTCTTATACCTGTTGTTGGATTGCTTTGCTCATTGCCTTTAAAAGTAGCTATTCCCTGTGAGGTAAAGCTACATTCTTGATAGTTACCGATGGTTCCTCCACCTATGCTAAATAGTGCTTTTTTGACATCCTCAACCGCATCTTTGGGGGCATAGGTGATAAGTTTTTTGATGGTTTGTTTTTGGGGTATTAGGATCTTTTTATCTACCAATCCAAGGGTATTACAGATTTGGGCATTTACACCTTCAAAACTATTGTCTAGAGCAGTGTGTATTGCGTAAATATGAATATCATTTTTAATTGCCTTTTGTACCACACGTTGCACATAGTTTGCTCCAGTTAAGTTCTTTAATCCCTTAAATATAATGGGATGAAAACTGATGATAAAATTGCATTTTTTCTCGATAGCTTCCTCTACAACAGCCTCTAGGGTATCTAAGGTTACAAGGATGCCTGTTACGATGGCCTCTTTGTCACCCACCAATAGACCTGTATTGTCAAACTCCTCTGCATATGCAAGTGGAGCAAACTCCTCAAGTAGGGTAATAATTTCTTTTATCTTCATGAGATTCTTTTTTTATAATAGCAAATCCTTTGTTTTGGATTTTCATCAATCACTTACCATTTCGTAAATATACTAGAATCTGTGTTTTATTTTGTCTCTTTTTTTTTCTGAAATTTTAATTTTTACCCAGCATTTTCCAAACATATGACTACTTTCGTTGTGTGAATCGCTTTAGAAAATTATTATTTCCCTTTGCTATTGTATATGGTTGGGTAGTTTCTATACGAAATTTTTTATATGATAAACAGTGGCTCAGCTTTACCAGTGTTTCTTATAAAAAACCCATTATATGTGTTGGAAATCTCTCTGTTGGAGGAACCGGGAAAACCCCAATGATTGAATGGCTGGTTGCCCATTTAAAAGACAACCATGAGCTTGCAGTGCTAAGCAGAGGGTATGGAAGAACAACAAGTGGTTATTTGCAGGTTGAGTCCAACTTAGATGCCTCTCAAACTGGTGATGAGCCTCTGCAGTTCAAACAAAAGTTCCCATCACTAAGGGTTGCTGTTTGTGAAGACAGGAAAACCGGTATTAACAATTTACTGCCCCAGGCAGATATTATTTTATTAGATGATGCTTTCCAGCACAGGAAAGTAACCCCAGGTTTTTCTATTTTATTAACTGCTTTTGATGATTTATTCTTCGAAGATTATTTTTTACCAGCTGGAAATTTGCGAGAATCTAGAAAGGGCGCTTCTCGGGCAGATATAATAATAGTCACCAAATGTCCTGATAAAGTTTCATATGCAAGATTACAAGAAATCACATTTTTACTCAATCTATTGCCCCACCAAAAAGTATATTTTTCAAAAATAGGTTATGCAGACACTATTGTTGGGGTTAGTGAGAGCTTGCCACTAGCGTATTTAAAAGATAAACCTTTCACACTAGTTACAGGTATTGCCAATCCAGATCCTTTGGTACAGTTTTTAAATCAGCAGGGCTTTTCTTTTACCCACAAAAAGTATGCAGATCATCATCGTTTTTCTGCTCCTGAAATTTCTGAGTTAAAAAAAGATGATCTGATTATTACAACAGAGAAAGATTACATGAGATTGCAGGCTCCTCTTGGGAAATATGCACTGTATTATTTGCCCATAAAAACCATCATTTTAAATAAACAAGAAATGTTTTTAAAACAAACCATTGATAAGGCAATAGCGCTTATGGAAGGGTAGGGGTTTTATATTTTTCGCTCAATTTAAGCGTGTCGTGTATTTTTTCAAAAAACAGCTCTGGTTTAAAAGGTTTTGGTATAATTTCGTTAAACCCAACCCTAAAAAACTCATCTAAATTTTCGTCTATAGTAACAGCTGTAAGGGCTATAATTGGAAGCTCTTTGTTAAATTCTCGTATCTTTTGTGTGGCCTCGCTTCCACTAATTCCTGGCATGTGTATGTCCATTAATACAATGTTAAAATCATTTTCTTTTACCAATTGTATAGCATCTGTTCCATTATCTGCTACTTGACACATCAACATGTTTTTCTCTAAGATTTTCTTGGTAATCATCTGATTTATTTTGTTGTCCTCAACAACTAATACATTTTTACCAACAAGATATTCTAGATCAATAAGTTTCTTTTTATCGGTTTTTGTTTGTTCCAATATTTCTTCATCTGAAATGTCAAGATCTAGATTAAACCAAAACTTTGATCCCTCTCCTAATTTACTTTCTAGATGAATTTTACTGTTCATTAATTCAAGTAAATTTTTCACAATAGATAGACCAAGTCCAGTACCCCCAAATTTTCTGTTTATTTGAAGCGATCCTTGATTGAAGGTTTCAAAGATTGTTTTTTGTTTTTTCTTTGAAATTCCTACCCCGTTGTCTTCAATTTCGAAATTAAGCTTAATACTGTTGTTGAATTGGTCTATTTTCCTGACCCGAATGACAACTTCTCCATTTTGAGTAAATTTAACAGAGTTGCCAATAAGATTAATAAGGACTTGAGATAATTTTACGGGATCACCAGACAAGCTCTCAGGAATGCTGTCGTCATAATCAACTCTGAGGACTGTTTGTTTGTCATTAGAGGATTTTTTTAAGGCAATGAGTACATCATTAATTCTTTTTTTTAGATGAAATGATACTTTCTCAATTTCTACTTTTTTTGCTTCAAGTTTGTTAAGGTCTAGGATATTATTGATTAGCGATAGTAAATATTCTCCAGAAAACTTCAAAGAATCTAGATGCTCCCTTTGATGCTCTTTTGGGTTTTCCTCCATTAATAAGTGGGTGAGACCTGTTACAGCATAGAGGGGTGTTCTTAATTCGTGAGTGATGGTAGATAAAAATTGAGCCTTGGCTAATGAGGCCTTTTCTGCCTTTTCTTTTGCTAATTGTAGCTCTGTATTTTTGTCTTGAAGCAGCGTGTTTGCCTTGGCCCTTAGATTGTTATTTTTATAAAGCGATAAAGTAAGTAAAGAGAGTATTGCAATAATTGCAATGCTAAGTCCATTTGTGATAACACTAAAATTATCAGACCCTTCTTTTTCTGAAGGTTCATTTTCAGAGGTCATGGTTTCTTTTTGGTTTGCTACAGCATTGGGTTGTGGGGTATTTATTTGAGAAAGTAAGCGATTGTTTTTAGTTTGTAGCTCAGCTGTTTGTAAGGTATATGTCTCCAGCATGTTTTTTGCTTTGATATCCTCTCCTTGTATTCGAGCAATCGTTGCATTTATGTGGTAAATTTCAATTTTTAATTTGTCGTAGTTTTCATCCTCTATAATCCTCAGGGCATCACTTAATGCCATTTTTGCTTGGGTCAAATAGGTTTTTTTAGCATCGTCTTCAAGAACAAGAAGCGCTTTTGCTTTGTATAATAAGGCAGAAGCCTCCTGGAAAGACATGGTCAATTCTCTATACTTGGTAAGCCCTGCATTTAAAAAATTGAGCGCTATTTTGGGCTTTTCTTTTTCAAATTCTAAAATTCCTCTACCCAATAAAATAGTTGATTTTCCTTTCTCATTGTTGCTCATACTATAAAGAGCATTTGCTTGTTTAAAATAATTTTCTGAATCAGAGAATTGCGCTAGTTTTGAGCTAATAAAACCCTGAAGAGATAGAGCGCTAGCTAGTTTCTCTGAGTCTTGTGAACTTTTTAAATTTGAGATGGCACCACTATTTAATGTGGCAGCCTTGTCATAACTTTCAAGATAATAATACAGTTGGGCACTGCTGAGTATGATTTGATGTCTATCCAATGAATCTTTTACCTGATCAATAAGTTCATTGGCTTTTTGGATGTTTTCTAAAGCAAGCTCATAATTTAGGGAGATTATTGCACTACAGGCCTCTTCTCTATATTGCTCAATGCGCATTGTAGAGTGTGGGGTAGTTGCCTTTTCTATATCTTGCTTTTGTGCAAATAGCCCAAAAGATGAGAAGAAAAGCGTAAAAACAACCACGATTTGTATGCAGAAGAAGCGTACTTTATTCATTCCAAAAATGTAGTTTGTCGGTAAATATAGTTATTTCCTCGATATTTTGTACACCAAATCAATAATTCTTGAAGAATATCCAGTTTCATTATCATACCAGCCAATGATCTTTATCATTTTACCAATCACTGAGGTCATCTCTGAATCTAAAACGCAAGAGTGTGGGTTTCCTACAATATCAACAGATACAATTGGGTCTTTGGTGTATTGTAAAATACCTTTTAAAGATCCGTTTGCTGCATTTTCAAACAAACTATTAACTGCTTGTATGGAGGTTTCTCTTTTAACATTTAAAGTGATATCACACAAAGATCCATTGGCAACAGGAACTCGTATACCACATCCTCCTATAACGGTATTTAAATCTGGAAAAAGTTTAGTGAGCGCTTTTGCAGCACCAGTTGTGGTAGGCACTATGGATTGCCCAGCTGCTCTGGCTCTTCTTAGATCTTTATGCGGTTGGTCATGCAGGCTTTGATCTGTGGTGTAGGAGTGTACTGTTGTTATGTATGCTTGTTGAATCTCAAATGCATCATGTATGAGTTTCAACATTGGTGCTGCATTATTTGTTGTGCAAGACGCGTTTGAAATAATGCGATCCTCTGGAGTTAACATACTATCGTTTACTCCAGCTACAATCATTTTAATTTGGTCGTCTGTGGGTGGAACACAAAGGATTACTTTTTTAGCACCACTGCTAATATGTGTCTGCACGGCAGATTTTGTCTTGAATTTTCCGGTGGCCTCAATGACAATATCTACTCCTTGCCAGGGTATTTTTGAAATGGATGTTTGTGAATAAAATGGATATGTTCTCTGATCTACCTTGATGCTATCGGTGGTGTAAGCTACCTTTTTTTGGAGGACCCCATGGATGCTATCGTATTTTAAAAGATGGCTGAGTGTTTTGGTATCTGCTATATCGTTGATGGCAACAACTTCAATATCTGGGTGTTGCAATAACAATCTAAATACCCTTCTACCAATTCTGCCAAATCCATTGATACCAACTTTAATTACTGCCATAATGAATTAAGTGAGATGTTTCTGAGCCTTGTAGGAAGAACGTACAAGTGCACTACTCTCAACATGTCTGAAACCCATCTGTAAACCAATCTCTTCGTATTTTTTGAACTGCTCTGGTGTTATAAATTCTTTGACGGGTAAATGATTTTTTGAAGGTTGCAAGTATTGTCCAATGGTAAGTATATCAAGATTCACTCCTCTTAAATCTTTCATGGTTTGGATTACCTCTTCTTGTGTCTCACCCAAGCCCAGCATCATCCCACTCTTGGTGCGTTTTATACCGTTGTCTTTTAGGTATTTGAGGACCTCTAAACTTTTCTCATATTTAGCTTGGATGCGAACCTCGCGTGTCAAGCGTTTAACAGTCTCCATGTTGTGAGAAACCACCTCAGGCTTTACAGCAATGATTCGGTCTATGTTAATGGTGTTGCCTTGAAAATCTGGTATTAATGTCTCTAGAGTAGTCTCTGGATTCATTCTACGGATTGCCTTTACAGTTTCTGCCCAAATTATTGACCCCATGTCTTTTAAATCGTCACGATCTACTGAGGTAATTACAGCATGTTTAATCCCCATAATTTTTATGGATCTAGCCACTTTTTCTGGTTCGTCCCAATCTACATCTTCTGGTCTTCCTGTTTTAACACCACAAAAACCACATGAGCGTGTACAAATGTTTCCAAGAATCATAAATGTTGCAGTTCCTTCTGTCCAGCATTCTCCCAT
This sequence comes from Flavobacteriaceae bacterium, assembly GCA_949507465.1. Classification (GTDB taxonomy): domain Bacteria; phylum Bacteroidota; class Bacteroidia; order Flavobacteriales; family Flavobacteriaceae; genus CATEMS01. Next base: position 5,526 of record CATEMS010000055.1, on the reverse strand, counting down.
ATTTGGGCAGCTTCCAGAGGTGCAAATTGTGTGCAGGTTATATTTGTCTACCAATCCTCTAAGGGCAGTGTATTTTTTACCTGTAGGTAACTTTACACGAAGCCATTTAGGTTTTGGAGTTCTTTGAGTAGGTGCTAAGGTTTCTGTGCTCATAGATTGCAAAGATACGGATACAAAATTAATAGTGAACTCTTTTTAAGACCTACATAAGTTAAAATAATCAGAAATATAAGATGCAAGTTAGCCTATAAACTAGGTAAAATCAGGGTGGTTTAGCAAAATTTAAAAGTCATTTTCTTTTGTGATAATCTCTGCAAGTAATTTTTTTGCTCGTAATAACCTTACTTTAATATTACTCAGGGGCTCGCAGAGTTGTTTTGCTATTTCAATGTAGCTCATTTCTTGAAAATACCGTAACTGAATCACCTCTTGATAGGCAGGTTTTAATAGCTTGATGTCTCTCAAGAGTTGTGCTAAGTTTTGCTTGGTAATTAAAACATCTTCTGGTGTTGGATTTGCATCGGGCATGCTTTTAAGTGTTGCATCACTTGTTAAGTTTGTTTGGCTATGAAGGGGTGCATTTTTTTTTCTGGTCTTGTCAATTTGTATGTTTTTAGATATGGTAATAAGCCAGGTGCTAAACACATAGGTTTCTTTGTAGGAATGTATTTTATCAAATGCTTTTGCAAAGGTTTCAATGGTAATATCTTCTGCTTCAAATTCATTACCAACACGCTTTAGACAGAAACCATACACCTGATTCCAAAACCGATCTAACAAAAAATTATAGGCAGATTGCTTGCCTAATTTTGCATTAGCCACTTGAATATCAATACCTTTTTTGTCTGTTTCCACTCTTTTGTTTATGAATGCAAAATTTTATTAAAGATAGCCATTTGGTTTGCAATAAAAAACATACCCAAGGGCACAAAAATGCAATTTGAGTTTTAAAAATTTAAAATCAGTCTTTGCGTAAAATATTGGGTAAAAATTAATTCTCTTCTTTTTTGCAGGTGTCAAATTGGTCTGGTGTTTTTCCACAAAAACCACATGCCTCTCCTTCTTTATTCAAAAAAGGGTTTTGGCTTGCGCAGGTTCCTGCAAACTCTCCATCTTTTTTGGCCCATATTTTAATAGCAATACCGGCAAAGGCTAGAAGTAAAAGAACGATTGTTATAAGAAGTAATTCCATAGAGTGTAAGATAAGGTTGTAAAAATACATTTTTTAGTGTTTAAAATGTGCAAAAAGGACAATGGTCTTTGTGATAGGTATGTGCTTCTTTTTTTTAATAGTTAAAAAAATTATCACATAAATGCATATTCATAGGTATATTTTTAAAAAACAGGGGGGTGTAATTCAAAAAAATTCAATTTGTTAGTATTTTTTTATAAAAAAAAGGGGGGTCTTTCCTGTAAAAATGTATTTTTGTGCTTTAAATTTTGAAATTTATAAAATAAACACCAAAAAAAGTAGCTTCTATGTCCACATTAAGATTTCATGCCATTAAAGAAACATTCAACCGTCCTTCAATAAAAGTGCAAGAACCCCAAAGGCGCTCTGCCATTTTTGGGTCAAGGGTATTTAACAATGCCGCCATGCGCCAATTTTTAACCAAAGATTCTTTCAAAAGCGTTCAAGACGCTGTTGTAAATGGCAGTAAAATTGATAGATCTGTTGCAGATCATATCTCAACTGGAATGAAAGAGTGGGCCATAGCAAAAGGAGCGACTCATTACACGCATTGGTTTCAGCCCTTAACAGGAACTACTGCAGAGAAGCATGATGCTTTTTTCGAAACTACTGAAGACGGAGCCATAGAGAAATTTGGAGGTGGTCAACTCGTTCAACAAGAACCAGATGCATCAAGTTTTCCAAACGGGGGTATTAGAAATACCTTTGAGGCTCGTGGATATACTGCTTGGGATCCTACCTCTCCAGCTTTTATTTACGGAACTACTCTTTGTATTCCCACTGTGTTTGTTTCTTACACAGGAGAGGCCCTAGATAATAAAACACCTCTGTTAAGAGCGCTACAGACTATAGACACAGCAGCAACAGCTGTTGCAAAATATTTTGACAAAACAGTAACAAAGGTGAATCCAACTTTGGGTTGGGAGCAGGAATATTTCCTTATTGATAAGGCTTTGGCTAAGTCTAGACCCGATATCGACCTTACGGGCAGAACCTTGCTTGGTCATAGCTCTGCAAAGGGGCAACAACTAGATGATCATTATTTTGGTTCTATACCCAAGCGCGCCCTGGATTACATGCGTGATTTGGAGACAGAATGCATGTATTTGGGCATACCTGTTAAAACAAGACACAACGAAGTTGCTCCCAATCAATTTGAGTTGGCACCAATTTTTGAAGAAACAAATCTTGCAGTAGATCACAACTCTCTTTTAATGGATGTAATGAGCAGAGTTGCTGACAGACATAATTTTAAAGTGTTATTTCATGAAAAGCCTTTCGCAGGCATAAATGGAAGCGGGAAACATAACAATTGGTCTTTGGCTACCAACACAGGCGTTAATCTATTGAGTCCTGGGAGTACTCCAATGAAAAACCTACAGTTTCTGACCTTTTTTATAAATACCATTAAGGCAGTAAACGAGTATGAGGAGTTACTAAGAGCTGCTATTGCAAGCGCGAGTAATGATCACCGTTTGGGTGCCAATGAAGCTCCACCAGCAATCATATCTGTTTTTATTGGAACACAGTTGACAAACGTATTGGATGCTTTAGAGAAAGTAAAAAATGGAAAGTTATCTCCAGAAGATAAAACAGAATTAAAATTAAATGTAGTAGGTAAGATTCCTGAAATTTTATTAGACAATACAGACAGAAATAGAACTTCACCATTTGCCTTTACAGGAAACAAGTTTGAATTTAGAGCTGTAGGATCTACCGCCAACTGTGCAAAACCAATGACTGTCTTAAATGCAATTGTTGCCAAACAGTTGATGGAATTTAAAACTCAAGTTGATGGGCTTATCAAGGGTAAAAAAATGAAGAAAGACGATGCTATATTCAATGTCCTTAGAGAATACATTAAAGACTCAAAGCGCATTCGTTTTGAAGGCGATGGTTATGGAGAAGCCTGGGAAATAGAGGCAAGTAAGCGAGGTTTGAGTAACAATAAAACAACCCCCTTAGCATTAAAAGAGCAAATTTCAAAAAAGACCATAGCACTTTATGAGGGTCTTGGCATTATGAATAAAATTGAAATTGAGGCTCGTCACGAAATTGAAGTTGAAGAATATGCAATGCATATTCAAATAGAGGCAAGAGTTTTAGGTGATATTGCAAGAAACCATGTCATACCCACGGCTATTAAATATCAAAATATACTTATAGAAAATGTACAGGGTTTTAAAGATATTTATGGGAAAGATTTCAAGAAGTATGGTAAAGAGCAGATGAATTTAATAGAGGCTATTAGCTCTCATATCGAGAATATCAATGGAGGTATTACAGAGATGATAAACGCTCGTAAAAAAGCCAATAAAATTGAAGATGCCCAAAAGCGTGCGGTTGCTTATTGTGACCAAATTAGACCTTATTTTGATCAAATTCGTTACCACTGTGATAAGTTAGAACTTTTGGTAGATGATGAGATTTGGCCATTGACAAAATATCGTGAATTATTATTTACTAGATAGCATATCGTCTATAAAATAGTCTAAAAGCCTGTATGAAAATGCGGGCTTTTTTCTTCACAATCAGGACGCCTTTGCATTGTTTTGGCCTTTTGTTATGCAATGAGTAATTTTAATTAAACCCTCTCTTTGATGTGCTTTTTTTAATCTGTATTTTTGTAAGTAGAAAATTCGATAATGAGTCAAGATATTTCAAAGAGATATGCCAAGCGCGGGGTGTCTGCATCAAAAGAAGATGTGCATAATGCTATCAAAAATGTGGATAAAGGATTGTTTCCTCAAGCATTCTGTAAAATTGTACCAGATCATTTAACCTCAGATAAAGAGTATTGTTTGGTCATGCATGCAGATGGTGCGGGCACAAAATCTTCATTGGCTTATATGTATTGGAAACAAACGGGCGATCTCTCTGTATGGAAAGGTATTGCACAAGATGCACTAATTATGAATATTGATGATCTTATTTGCGTAGGTGCTGTAGATAATATCATGTTGTCCTCTACAATAGGGCGTAATAAAAATCTAATACCTGGAGAAGTTATTTCTGCTATAATCAATGGTACACAAGAATTAATTGAAGAACTTGCTAAATTTGATGTTACGATTCATCCTACAGGTGGAGAGACTGCAGATGTTGGTGATTTGGTGCGTACCATTATTGTAGATTCTACAGTAACTGCCAGAATCAAACGCAGTGATGTGATAGATAATAAAAACATCAGCCCTGGTGATGTCATTGTAGGACTAGCTTCTTTTGGTCAAGCGACCTATGAAACCCAATACAATGGAGGCATGGGTAGCAATGGTCTTACCTCTGCTAGGCACGATGTTTTTTGTAAAGAATTGGCAACAAAGTACCCACAGAGTTACGACCATGCAGTGCCAGAAGATTTGGTCTACTCTGGGTCAAAAAAGTTAACAGACCCCGTAGAAGGGTCACCTATCAATGCTGGGAAGCTTGTGTTATCTCCAACAAGAACATATGCTCCAGTTATTAAAAAAATACTCCAAGAGTGTGACAAAAAACACCTACATGGTATGGTTCATTGCAGTGGAGGTGCACAAACAAAAATTTTACATTTTATAGATAAGTTACATATTATAAAGGATGCTCTTTTTCAGGCGCCACCTTTGTTTGAATTAATCCAACAAGAAAGCGGAACCCACTGGAAAGAAATGTACCAGGTTTTTAACATGGGCCACAGAATGGAATTGTATGTAGATCAAAAGGTTGCCTCACAGGTTATTAACATTTCAGAATCATTTAACATTCCTGCTCAAATTATAGGAAGGGTAGAGGCCTCTCCAGAAAAAAAACTGACTATAAAGAGTACCTACGGAACCTTTGAATACTAAAAATATTCTCTGTTTTTGTTGTAAATTTACCAGAACAAATCTTTTATGCTAGAAAAACTTCAAATAGTAAAAAATCGTTTTGATGAGGTGAGTGATCTGATCATTCAGCCTAATATTATAAGTGATCAAAAGCAATATGTTCAGCTCAACAAAGAATACAAAGAGTTGAATGCACTTATGAAAAAGCGAGAGCTATACATTATTGCCAACAATGATATACAAGAGGCAGAGGAGATTCTAGCAGATGGTAGTGATGCAGATATGGTTGAGATGGCCAAAATGCAATTAGATGAGGCAAAATCAAATATTGAAGTTCTTGAAGAAGAAATTAAGTACATGTTAATCCCAAAAGACCCAGAAGATGCAAAGAATGCTGTAATGGAGATTAAGGCAGGAACTGGTGGAGATGAAGCAAGTATTTTTGCAGGAGATTTGCATAGGATGTATACTAAGTATTGTGAGGGCAAAGGTTGGAAAACAAGTGTAGTTGACTTTAGTGAGGGTACCTCT
>CATEMS010000054.1 GCA_949507465.1 Flavobacteriaceae bacterium | reverse complement strand
TGCAAGTTGTTTAGGGTTTGGATTTGATGCTTTTTTTCTTGCTCAGTTGCTCTGATTACCTCAGAGGGCTGCACTGTTGGAGACCCTTTGCTGCTCAAAAAAGTATTTACACCAATTATAGGAAACTCTCCCGTGTGTTTGAGAGTTTCATAAAACAAACTTTCTTCTTGAATTTTACTTCTTTGATACATAGTCTCCATTGCTCCAAGCACTCCGCCACGCTCTGTGATAGAATCAAATTCTCTTAACACGGCCTCCTCCACAAGATCTGTAAGTTCTTCTATAATAAAAGCTCCTTGGATTGGATTCTCGTTTTTTGTGAGTCCTAATTCTTTATTGATGATTAACTGGATAGCCATGGCCCTTCTTACGCTTTCCTCTGTTGGAGTTGTAATGGCTTCATCGTAAGCATTTGTATGTAATGAATTACAATTATCATTAATAGCATACAGCGCTTGTAGGGTGGTTCTAATATCATTGAAATCAATTTCTTGAGCATGCAAAGAGCGACCAGAGGTTTGTATATGATACTTCAACATCTGTGCTCTGGGGTTGGCTCCGTATTTTTCTCTGAGAGCTTTACTCCAAATTTTACGTGCCACACGGCCAATTACTGAATACTCAGGATCTATACCGTTGCTGAAAAAGAAAGATAAATTTGGCCCAAATTTATTGATATCCATGCCGCGGCTTAAATAATACTCTACATAAGTAAAACCATTAGATAATGTAAAGGCTAACTGTGTGATAGGGTTTGCTCCTGCCTCTGCGATATGATAGCCACTTATAGAAACCGAATAGAAGTTTCGCACTTTCTGTTTGATAAAATACTCTTGTACGTCTCCCATAAGTCTTAAGGCAAACTCTGTAGAAAAAATACAGGTGTTTTGAGCTTGATCTTCTTTTAAGATATCTGCCTGTACTGTACCACGAACTTGAGTTAGAGTAGCTGCCTTTATTGTATCATATACCTTTTTTGGCAGCACTAAATCTCCGGTAACACCCAACAAAAGTAGCCCTAAACCATCATTCCCTTCTGGCAAAGGCCCTTGGTAGGTTGGTCTTTGTACGCCACGCTGCTTGTAAATTGCGTTGATTTTTTTTGTTACTTGTTTCTCCAAACCATGCTCTTTGATGTATTTCTCGCAATTTTGATCTATAGCAGCATTCATAAAAAATCCAAGTAGCATTGGAGCAGGTCCATTAATGGTCATACTAACAGAGGTCATCGGATCGCTCAGATCGAAACCACTGTAGAGTTTTTTAGCATCATCCAAACAACAAATAGAAACCCCCGCATTACCAATTTTTCCATAGATATCTGGCCTAAGGTCTGGGTCATTCCCATATAGGGTAACACTGTCAAAGGCTGTAGACAATCGCTTAGCTGGCATACCCAAGGAGACATAATGAAACCGGCGATTGGTTCTCTCTGGACCTCCTTCTCCTGCAAACATACGAGTTGGATCTTCTTCTGTTCTTTTAAATGGATACAATCCTGCTGTATATGGAAATCTGCCGGGTACATTTTCTTGTAAGGTCCATTTTAAAATATCACCCCAAGCTTTGTATTTAGGGAGAGCAACTTTAGGAATTTGTGTATGAGAAAGACTTTGAGTATGAGTGTCTATATGAATCTCTTTATCTCTAACTTTAAATGTGTATACAGGATTTTTATATCTATTTACTTGTGCTTGCCAACCAATAATAACCTCCCAGTTGTAAGGATCTAAATTTAGTTTTTCTCGGTCAAACTCTGCCAAAAGCAAACCAACTAAATCCTTTTTCTTTTCAGAAACTTCAGCCATATCTAAAACAATACCAATTTTTCCTAACTCAGGGAGTACGCCTGTTACAGATTCAAGAGTTTTATAGATACCGTAGAGTCTTTGTGCAACTTCAGCTTGTAGAGCGGCTTTTTTATCATAGGCCCTATTACTTTCTGAAATCTCAGACAAATAACGAGTTCTTGCCGGTGGGATTACATATATTTTTTCAGACATTTCAGCTGTAATCTGGAAAGAAGATGTTAAATCTGTTTTG
>CATEMS010000053.1 GCA_949507465.1 Flavobacteriaceae bacterium | reverse complement strand
GAGCAAAGTGATTCATAACCACGTTTACTGGACAGATATCATAGGCCACAGACACCCCATTGCGTACCTTGGATAAGTTTGCAAATCCACCAAGGTTCAGACAATAATCATATTGAGAAAAAAGAAGTCTATCACCCATAGGAACCAGGGGAGCTCCTTGACCTCCAAAGAGTACATCCTGAACCCTAAAATCACACACAACAGTTTGTTGTGTATATTTTGATATTTGCTTTAAATTACCTATTTGCAATGTAACTCCTTGCTCGGGTTGGTGTAAAACAGTATGGCCATGACTACAAACTGCATCCAAATCCTTGATGTTATTATCTGAAATAAATGTTTTAATAATAGCTGCCAAATATTTGGTGTATTCTATGTCTAATAAAATTAACTCTTCTGAGGAACAATCAACTGCTTTGAGGAGCCTGTCCTGCCAATGGGGTGAGTAGGGGATTGTTTTTGCCAAGGACATCTTAAAGGTTATGTGCTCTTGCATATCAAAATAACAAAGTGCCAAATCTATCCCGTCAAGTGAGGTACCACTCATAACACCCAACACTTTATAACTTTGTTTTTTCATACCTTAAATATCACAAAAAAAAGACAATACTTAACTAAGGTCACAACAATTTATTTAGGATCGTCAGGGTAATACCAATTATAACAATACAACCATAATAACACACTTTTATGATAGCAATGCAAAACACAATAATTACATATTTGGCAATAATTTCTCTTTTGAGAATTATGTTTTTAGCACTATCTTTACAAAGAGATCATTTTATTGAATTTTAAACAAAAAATATGGATTTTAACCTGTCTGAAGAACACTTAATGATTCGCCAAGCGGCTCGCGATTTTGCAAAACAAGAATTACTCCCTGGTGTTATTGAACGAGACAACAAGCAAGAATTCCCAAAAGAGCAAGTAAGAAAGATGGGACAGCTTGGCTTTATGGGTATGATGGTAGATCCAACATATGGCGGCGGCGGCATGGACACCTTGAGCTATGCCATAGTAATTGAGGAACTGAGTAAAGTAGACGCCTCATGTTCTGTGATTGCCTCAGTGAATAACTCCTTGGTTTGCTATGGTATCGAACAATATGGAACCGAACAGCAAAAACAAAAATATTTAACAAAACTTGCTACTGGAGAAGCCTTAGGTGCCTTTTGTTTAAGTGAACCAGAGGCAGGTAGTGACGCAACATCTCAAAAAACTACAGCCATTGACAAAGGAGATCATTATGTTTTAAATGGCACAAAAAATTGGATTACAAATGGTGGCAGTGCAGACTACCATATAGTAATCGCTCAGACAGACAAAGACAAAGGACATCGAGGTATTAATGCCTTTATTGTGGAGAAGTCATGGGACGGTTTTGAAATTGGCCCTAAAGAAGACAAATTAGGTATAAGAGGTAGTGACACCCACACCTTAAACTTTAATGATGTAAAAGTGCCTAAAGAAAATAGAATTGGAGATGACGGTTTTGGCTTTAAGTTTGCCATGAAAACGCTCTCTGGCGGCCGCATCGGTATTGCAGCTCAAGCCCTAGGGATTGCCTCAGGGTCCTATGAAATGGCGAGAGATTATTCTAAAATTAGAAAATCCTTTGGGACAGAAATTTGTAACCACCAAGCCATTGCGTTTAAACTGGCAGACATGCACCTTGAAATTGAAGCAGCGCGCTATTTGGTGTACAAATCTGCCTGGGATAAAGACAACTCTACTAATTATGATACCTCTAGTGCCATGGCAAAATTAAAAGCAAGTAAAGTTGCCATGGAAGTCTCTGTAGAGGCTGTACAAATACACGGAGGTAATGGATTTGTAAAAGAATACCATGTAGAGAGAATGATGCGTGATGCCAAGATCACACAGATATATGAGGGTACCAGTGAAATTCAAAAAATCGTAATTTCAAGAAGCTTGTTAAAAGATTAAACTATCCTTGCTACACCACACAAAAAAAACCTAACGCATTGTTAGGTTTTTGTGTTTAGGTATTTTGCTATTGAGCGCTATTTCTTTCTTATAAAAACAGTCACCGGCACGCCATGAAAATCAAACTCTTTGCGTAATTGATTTTCTAAAAAACGTTTGTAAGGTTCTTTTACGTATTGGGGTAAGTTGGCAAAAAAAGCAAAGCTTGGCCATGGTGTTGGTAATTGTGTCACATACTTTATTTTGATGTATTTGCCCTTATATTGTGGCGGAGAGGTATGCTCTATAATGGGTAACATTGTATCGTTTAAGGTACTTGTTTTTATTTTCTTAGTACGGTTTTGGTAGACCTCAACGGCAGTTTCAATGGCCTTATAAATACGTTGCTTATTGAGCACAGATATGAAGACAATAGGCACATCTGTGTATGGCTCACACTGCTTTTTTATGTACTTCTCAAATTCCTTAGCGCTTTGATTGTCTTTCTCTATTAAATCCCATTTGTTGGCCAGGATAACAACCCCTTTGTTATTTCTATGGGCAAGCCAAAATATGTTTTGCACCTGTCCATCAAAGCCCCTCGAGGCATCAAACACTAATATAATAACATCACAATGTTCAATAGCTCTTACACTGCGCATTACAGAGTAAAACTCTAAATCTTCTTTTACTTTACTTTTTTTTCGGATACCAGCAGTATCTACCAAGTTAAACTCGAAACCAAAACGCTTGTATTTGGTGTCAATACTATCTCTTGTAGTACCAGCAATATCTGTAACAATATACCTGTCTTCTCCAATTAAAGCATTGATAAATGACGATTTACCAGCATTTGGACGTCCTACAACAGCAAATCTTGGTAGGCTATCCTCCATATGCTCAACGGCCTGTGGAAGTGCCTTTACTAAGTCATCAAGTAAATCTCCGGTGCCACCTCCATTGATACTTGAAATGGTATAAAAACGCTCAAAACCTAGAGAATAAAACTCTACGGCATCTTGGGCTCTTTTAGAATTATCTACTTTGTTTATAGCAAGAAAAACTGGCTTTTTACTTTTTCTTAGAAGTTGCGCTACATCTTCATCCATACCGGTAACACCGCTCTCTACCTCCACCATAAAAATAATGGCATCTGCCTCATCAATGGCAAGAGTTACTTGCTTATCAATCTCGGCCTCAAAGATATCATCACTACCAACAACATATCCACCCGTATCGATGAGTGAAAACTCTTTACCGTTCCAGTCGCTCTTTCCGTAATGGCGATCTCTGGTAACACCGCTCACAGCATCTACAATAGCCTCACGACGTTGTATCAACCTATTAAAAAATGTAGACTTCCCTACGTTTGGACGCCCTACAATAGCAACAATACTCATAGTTTCTGAAATTTTCTAGTCTGCAAAAATACTCTTTTAGATTTGATATTAGCCAGGAAGTACAGAGTCTTTATTTTCTTGTCTATTTTGTGGTTTGAGAATCCTTAGCCGTTGTAACCAAACCTTCGTAACTGCCTTTGGTTATTACGCCAGTTTTTATTTACTTTCACATAGGTTTCTAGATGTATTTGTTTGCCAAAAAACTTTTCTAAATCTTTTCTAGACTCAACTCCAATTCGCTTTATAGCCTCCCCTTTGTGGCCAATAATTATTCCTTTTTGAGAATCACGCTCTACCATAATTACAGCCCGAATTCTAATAATATCTTGGTCTTCAAAAAACTCTTCAGTTTCTATCTCAACGCTGTAAGGAATTTCCTTTTTGTAATGCATTAGGATTTTTTCTCTAATGGTCTCGTTCACAAAAAAACGCTCTGGTTTATCTGTTAATTGATCTTTGGGGTAAAAAGCTGGTGATTGGGGCAGTAAGTCTACAATACGTTTAAAAACCTCTGGGACTCCAAAATGTGTAAGAGCAGAGATAGCAAAAATTTCTGCATTAGGTACTTTTTCTTGCCAAAGATTCATAGCCTCTTTCAGCAAAGCTTCGTCTCCCTTATCAATCTTGTTTATAAGCAGTAAAACATGGGTTTTACTAGTTGTTATTTTACTAAAAAATGTTTCGTCTTTTAATTCTTTCTCGCCAAGTTCAACGATGTACAGCAAAACATCAGCATCTTCAAAAGCAGATTTTACAAAATCCATCATGCTCTCTTGTAACTGGTATGCTGGTTTTATAATACCAGGTGTGTCACTGAGTAACATCTGGAAATCATCTCCATTTACAATGCCTAGAATTCTGTGACGGGTGGTTTGTGCCTTAGAGGTTATAATAGAAAGGCGCTCTCCTACAAAAGCATTCATTAGAGTACTCTTACCTACATTGGGATTCCCAATGATATTTACAAAACCTGCTTTGTGTGGTGTGTTTTCCATGTGTCAAAGATAGCTACAAAAAAAAGAGGCTTGACCCAAAGACCTCAACAAATATCAGCCCGGTATTAAAAATATCCTGTGCATTATTTTTGTTTTTGTTCCCAATTCCAGGCAGATAATAGGGCTTGTTGCAGGGTGTGCTCAGCCTTCCAACCCAGTACATTATTTGCTTTGGTTGTATCAGCAAAGGCCTGTGTGACGTCACCCTCTCTTTTATCTACTATTTTATAGTTTAATTTTTGTCCAGTTACGGTTTCAAACGCAGTAATAACCTCCAATACAGACGATCCCTTTCCTGTCCCAATGTTATACACATCAAAGTTAGTTTGCTGCGTGTTTGCTAATAGTTTTTGTAAGGCAGTAACATGGGCTTGTGCTAAATCTACTACATGGATATAATCTCTAATTGCGGTACCATCTGGAGTTGGGTAATCATCGCCAAAGACAGACAGCTGAGCCCGCTGACCTGATGCGGTTTGAGTTATGTAAGGTACCAGGTTTTGAGGAACTCCAATTGGCAGCTCTCCAATTAGGGCACTTTGATGGGCGCCAATAGGATTAAAATACCGCAAGGCAGTTGCGTTAATATTTGGGCTCACTTTGCAGGTGTCTTGAATAATTTCTTCTCCTATTTGTTTGGTGTTCCCG
>CATEMS010000052.1 GCA_949507465.1 Flavobacteriaceae bacterium | reverse complement strand
TTGTAAATCTCCCAAAGCTCTCCAGCCTCTGTTACAGCTGTTCCGGTCATGCCAGATAGCTTTCTATACATTCGGAAATAATTCTGTAGGGTAACTGTTGCAAAGGTTTGAGTCATTGCCTCAATCTTTACATTCTCTTTAGCTTCTATTGCTTGATGTAATCCATCACTGTAGCGGCGTCCATCCATGATACGCCCCGTTTGTTCATCTACAATCATTACCTTGTTTTCCATGACAACATACTGGGTGTCTTTCTCAAACAAGGAGTAGGCCTTTAATAATTGGCTTAGGGTATGAATACGTTCACTTTTAACACCAAAATCTCTGAATAATTCTTCTTTTAGGGCCGCTTCTTTTTCACTAGATAGTTCTTGTGCTTCAATTTTTGCTATTTCTGTTCCAATCTCTGGCATGACAAAGAAATCTGGATTGTCTGGTCCAGATAAATATTCAACTCCTTTGTCTGTAAGTTCAATTTGGTTGTTTTTCTCTTCTATAACATAGTATAACTCTGCATCAACCAGAGGCATTTCACGATTGTTGTCTGCCATGTAGGTGTTTTCTGTTTTTTGCAGAATTTGTTTTACACCTTCTTCAGATAAAAATTTAATGAGGGCCTTATTTTTTGGGATACCCCTGTAAACACGCAATAATTTGAAACCTCCTTCTATAACATCTCCTTCTTTGATTAATTTTTTTGCCTCAGCTAAAACGCCCGTAAGGTTTTTTTGCTGTACGGCAACAATGTCAGCAATCTTTGGTTTTAATTCATTAAACTCATGACGATCTCCCTGGGCTACAGGTCCTGATATAATTAAAGGGGTTCTAGCATCATCAATCAATACACTATCTACCTCATCAACAATTGCATAATGATGTGGTCTTTGCACCAAATCTTTTGGTTTGTGAGCCATATTATCACGCAAATAATCAAAACCAAACTCATTGTTTGTACCATAGGTGATATCACAATTGTATGCATTTCTTCTCGACTCGCTGTTTGGTTGATGGTTATCTACACAGTCTATGGTCATTCCATGAAACTGAAATATAGGGGCCATCCAAGCGCTATCACGTTTGGCTAGATAATCATTTACAGTAACAACATGAACCCCATTTTGAGCTAAGGCATTTAGGTATACCGGAAGTGTGGCTACTAGGGTTTTACCCTCTCCAGTCTGCATCTCAGCAACCTTACCTTGGTGCAGGGCAACACCACCAATAAGTTGTACATCATAGTGTACCATGTCCCAGGTTATTTGTTTTCCTGCAGCATCCCAAGAATTTTTCCAAATGGCGTGATCTCCATCAAGTGTGACATAATCGTTTTCTGCAGATAGCTCACGGTCATAGGGGGTTGCAGTAACTTTAAGTGTCTGGTTGTTTTTAAAGCGTTTTGCTGTTTCTTTTATCACAGCAAATGCTTCTGCTAGAATTGTGTTTAAAGTTTCTCTCTCGATTTGATATCGTTGGTCTTTAAGGCTGTCAATTTTGTTGTAGATATCTTCTTTTTTGTCAATATCTTCTTCTTTGTCTGCCGTAATTTTTAGGTCATCTATTTGGTCTTGAATCTCTTTTTGATCTTCTTTAATGATGGTTCTAAATTGATCACTTTTTGCCCGTAACTCATCAATACTTAATTTTTCTAGTACTGCCTCGTGAGATTTTACTTGTTCTACATAGGGCTGAATGTCTCCAAGATCTTTCTTGGATTTATCTCCCACAAATACTTTTAATACGTTATCTAAAAATCCCATGTGTCTTGTTATGTTGTGCAGCTTTGATAGCTGTATTTTTTATGTAATAATATGGTGCTTATTGTAGGTTAAATCTACAACAAAAAAAGTCCCTGTAGACAGAGACTCTTATAACACATTACTGTGCGTTAATTGTATACCAACGTTTTTGAAAAACGTTTATATTAATATTCGTCCTCGTTCCACAGATAGTCTTCATCTGTTGGGTAATCTGGCCAAATTTCTTCTATAGAATCATAAGAGTCTCCCTCATCTTCTATGGCTTGTAAAT
>CATEMS010000051.1 GCA_949507465.1 Flavobacteriaceae bacterium | reverse complement strand
TTACACCAAATAACGATGGATACCACGATACTTGGAATATTATAGGCATTGCAGATTTCGATGCTACGGCAAATATTTACATCTTTGACCGCTACGGGAAGCTCCTCAAGCAAATCAGTCCTCTCACCCCAGGATGGGATGGGACGTATAACGGTAATGCGTTACCATCGAGTGATTACTGGTTTAGAGTGGAGTACACAGAACAAGGGGTACAAAAAGAAATTAAAGGACATTTTAGCTTAAAGAGATAGTAAATTTTTCTGTTACTTAAAGGGCAAAAAAACCTCTCCATGATACAATGAAGAGGTTTTTTTGTTTCTACTATTTATCTAACAAACAAAAAAAAAACTTTAAATTTTTTGTATTTTGCCTTTAAAATTAAATTTGCATGAAACACCTTTTATTTTCAATAGTTTTTTTGTGTTTACCGTTTACATCAATTGCACAAGAAGATATTGAATTATTCCAACAATTTAATGGTCAATATGATTTTACGGCAATAGGAAACACACTTAATTTAGCCGAAAATGGAGCGGGTGCACCCTGTGATATATTAACAGAAAGCTCTGCAGATTTAAATCTTCTACCAGGTCAAAACATTCTTGGCGCACTTTTATATTGGGCTGGATCGGGCACTGGAGATTTTGATGTACAACTAACTAGAGGTCTAAATACGACTAATATAACTTCCTCAAGAAATTTTTCTTTAAATTTTCAAGGAAGATTGTTTTTTGGCGCATTTGCCGATGTGACTGATTTTGTTCAAAGTGCAGGATTGGGAAATTACACGCTCTCTAATTTAGATTTACAAGCTGTTATTCCGGGAGAATATTGCCAAACAGGAACAAATTTTGGTGGATGGTCTATTATAGTGATTTATGAAGATTTATCACTTCCACTGAATCAGATATCTGTTTTTGACGGGTTTGATTTTGTTGCAAATTCAAATCCACAAATTAATTTCACATTAGATAATTTAGATATTGCAAGTCCAGACTTTGCTAAAATTGGTTTTTTAGCCTGGGAAGGAGATGTAGGCATCGCCAATAATGAAACATTGCGTATCAATGGTACTATCATGAACAACGCGCTGAACCCTGGTAATAATGCATTTAATGGTACAAATTCATACACAAATTCTTCAGATTTATACAACATGGATTTGGATTTTTATGATGTAGATGGTGTTGTAGCTCCTGGTGATACATCTGTTGATATTCAATTAACCTCGAGTCAGGATTTAGTTATTGTTCATAATGTAGTTACAAGTGTTAATTCTGAACTTCCAGATGCCACAATTGTTATAGATGAAATAGGTATTCTTTGTGATAATGGTGATCTTGAGGTTGACTACACAGTATTTAACGTAAATGCCACAGAGCCACTTGCCGCAGGAATTCCAATTGCTTTTTACGTAGATGGTACTCTGGTAGGGCAATCAATAACAGTTACCGAGATACCAATTGATGGTAACGAGAGTGGTAGTGTTGTTGTAAATATCCCTGCCCCAGTCCCTGCCATATTTACACTAACAGCTGTGGTGGACGATGATGGAACTGGTACAGGAATTTTAAGTGAGAACAATGAAGATAACAATGAATTTGATGTCATAGTAGAACTCTCTTCAATAGACATTGATCTTGGAGAGGATATCACCATAGCAAACGGAACTGCTCCATGTGAGGGATCTACCGCTACAATTGAGACCACAATTGTTTCTGGCACTTCCTATCAATGGTTTGTTTTTGATCCAGTATCTGGCACTTTTGTCATCATTGCTGGAGAGGTTGGCCCAGATCTTACCACTGATACTCCAGGTCAATACCGTCTAGAAGTAGTAACCTCTTCTGGTTGTATTGCCTCAGACGAAATACTCGTAGAGTTTTTTCCATTACCAGAGCCTGGTACTCCAGATGCTTTAACTATTTGTGATGATGACAATGATGGTGTTGCATTATTTACCTTAACCGATGCAGATACGCAAATTATTGCTGGTGCACCGGGTCTTTTTGTAAACTATTATGAAAGCCAGGCTCTAGCTGATTTTGGGGATATTACCACTGCTTTAGTTTCTCCATATCAAAATACTTCAAATCCTCAAATTATTTTTGCTCGTTTAGAAAATATAGCTGAGGGTTGTTTTGATACCGTTCCCCTAGAACTTATCGTTTTTGATACCCCTGTTTTTACAGATCCTATTCCAGATTTTGTATTGTGTGATGATGATGCAGATGGGGCTACTGTTTTTGATTTAACCTCTTGGGATACTCAGGTAACACCTACTCCTGCAGGGCTTATAATAACATATTATGAAAACCTTGTTGATGCCCAAGGTAACATTAATGAAATTACTCCAGCCAACGCTTATACAAACACTACTTCCCCACAAGTTATATTTGTTCGTTTAGAAAACCAAGATGGTTGCTCTGCTATAAGTCAGTTCAATTTAATTGTAAACCCCCTTCCTGTATACACTCCCCCTCAGGATCTTTCTCTTTGTGATTATGATGGTACTTTAGATCAGAGCACAGAGTTTGATTTAAGTTTGGTTACTACAGTTACCACTGGAGACGACCCTGGTTTTGTTGTTAGTTATCATGAGAGTCTTTTAGAAGCAGAGGC
>CATEMS010000050.1 GCA_949507465.1 Flavobacteriaceae bacterium | reverse complement strand
GTTTTATGGTTTCTATCACACCAATTGGTGTTTTAAATTCTCCAAGATTTGTTGGTAATGGTTCTTTTAATCTGTACCCATTTAGACATTCTACAACCAAAGCAGGCTCGTCTGTTGCAAGAAGTGTATTATAAAAACCAGCCGCTTTTGTCATATCTCTTGGAACTAGAATATACATCCCACGTAGCAAATGAATCAACCCACCCATTTGGGATCCACTGTGCCAAATTCCCTCTAGCCTATGCCCTCGTGTCCTAACTATTAGTGGTGCTTTTTGTTGTCCATTAGATCTGTATCTTACCGTAACTAAATCATCGCTCATAATTTGCAATGCATATAAAATATAATCAAGGTATTGAATTTCGGCAATAGGTCTTAAACCTCTCATAGCCATTCCAATACCCTGGCCAAGTATAGTAGCTTCTCTGATACCTGTATCACTAACTCTTAGTTCACCGTATTTCTCTTGCATACCTTCCAGCCCCTGGTTTACATCTCCAATAGTACCAGAATCTTCTCCAAAAATTAAAGCCTCAGGGTATTTACTGAAAATTGCATCAAAGTTATCTCTCAAAACAATCCGGGCATCAACATCTTCTGCTACTGGGTTGTATGTAGGCAGGACCTCGGTAATTGTTTTACCATTCACAGTGTTTTCACTGTACAGGTTTGAGGAGTAATTTGGTTGTATAGCTCCAAAGTACTCATTTAACCACTTTTGTAGGTTTTCTTTTTCTTGACCCTTATCATTTACAACCAGACGTAGCGCTTTTCTGACTGCCCCAGCTATATTTCTTCTTAGGGGTTCTTTTTCTGTAGCTAACTCATTTACAATAAGGTCTATAAAATTCTTATTTTCTGAAATTTTCGCTACCTCAGTGAGCAAGGTTATTGCTTGCTTTTGTTCTTGTTTTAGGGGCGCTAGAAAAGCTTCCCAAGCTGCTTTTTTACCATCGCGCACTTGTTTTTTAATATCTTTTTCTATTTGCACCAATTCCTGTTGTGTAGCAACATTAGTATCAAGTAACCAGGCGCGCATTTTTACATTGCAATCAAAAGCTGCTTCCCAATCCAAACGCTCTTTGTCTTTATATCTCTCATGAGAACCGCTAGTGGAGTGACCTTGGGGCTGGGTTAAATCTTTGACATGAATTAAAACAGGCACGTGTTGTTCTCTAGCAATGTCTGAGGCTCTCTGATAGGCATCGATAAGTGCAGGGTAATCCCAACCCATCACGGTAATAATTTCATAACCATTGCCTTTCTCATCTCGCTGAAAACCTTTTAGTATTTCAGATATGTTTTCTTTTGTGGTTTGGTATTTTGCATGTACAGAGATGCCGTACTGATCATCCCAAATATTGATTACCATAGGTACTTGTAAAACACCTGCAGCATTAATGGTCTCCCAAAATAAGCCTTCACTCGTACTGGCGTTACCGATGGTTCCCCAGGCCACTTCATTTCCTTTAGATGACAAATGACTTAAGTGCTCCAGCCCATCAGCATGTCTATAAATTTTTGATGCCTGTGCTAGCCCCAATAGTCTTGGCATCTGTCCTGCAGTGGGGGAGATATCTGCACTAGAGTTTTTGAGTTCTGATAGGTTTTTCCAACTTCCATCTTGGTTGATAGTTGACGTTGCAAAGTGACCACCCATTTGGCGTCCACCACTCATAGGTTCTGCATGGATATCTGTGTGGCCATAAAGACCAGCGAAAAATTGTTGTATTGTTAAGGCTCCAATAGCCATCATAAATGTTTGATCACGGTAGTAACCACTTCGCCAATCTCCTGCTTTAAAAGCCTTTGCCCACGCTATTTGTGGTATTTCTTTACCATCTCCAAAAATTCCAAACTTAGCTTTTCCAGTCAATACCTCACGACGTCCTAGAAGACTACACTCCCTACTTGTAACAGCAATTTTGTAATCATTTAAAACTTCTGTTTTAAAATCTTCAAAAGACATCTGTATATTTATTTTTGGGTCTATCTGCATGTTTGGAATATTAGCTGGTTTGGGCCTATGACAAAAGTACTAAAAATCAATATGCTAACCAATGGGTAATTGTTGATGAATTATTAATAAAACCTTATTATTGTTAGGAATTACTTAACAAAAGAGAAAATTTTGAGCCCTACAATACGAATCAGTAAAACAAAAGGGATTCCGTGTAAACATATATCAAACCAGTCTTGAAATGCCATACCTCTGGCGCCACCAGCTACCCATCTCAACTTACCCCAAATATGAGGTTCAGGAAAAAAAGGAGCCATTCCAAGGGTAAGGCATCCTATAATGACAAGCTTCCAGTTATTATAAAATGATTTCATGACTTTTTACTTTTAACGTTTTTTTATTGTGGTTTAATACCACTCTCTGGTGAACAGTCCTAGCAGTGTTTTTGGGGATAGGGTTATTTTAAAGCGTATTTTTTGGTCATAATTGTCTTGCCCTGGTTCCCATCCTAGGCTAGAATACATAGGAAAATACACTTCAAAATAGTTTTGAACTAAATTAATGCGTATTCCAGAATCAAAGACAGCCTTAGTTCCTTTATGGGTATTGTGGGCTAAGCCAGCATCACCATAAAGTAAAATCCAACGCCACAGATTTGTGCTAGCACTGATTGTTGTCATCCAGCTATTTGCATAATCTACCTCAAGTTTCGATTTAAAACCTCCCTCAGCTTCAATGAGTTGCTGGCTAAAGATTCCAGAATTTTCGCTTCTTACATAATAGGCATAATCAAAAAGATAATCTGTAGGACGGTCTAAAGCAAAACTAAAAAAGTCATCGTTTTGTTTGGTGTCATTAAACAAAAAGACCCCTGCAAACAACCTTAAATTAAGCTGTCTATTGTTCTCAAAGAGTTTTCTGTAATCAAAAGTAAGAGCTATTTTACTGAACTTGTTGGATAATTGGTAATCTACAACAGTCCTGTAATAGTTAATTAGATTTGGGTTGCTGTATACATAGCTAGCATTAAAAACATTATAGTTTGGGTCTTGTTGTGGATTTGTAGGATTTTCATCTCTTGAAACATTGACATTTCTAATATTGATAAATTGCTTTTCATTGTTTCTAATATCTTGGTTTGCGAATGTAAAGGTCATAAATGGGGTAAAACGTCTGTAAAACAAACCTGTATCATAGCTAAAATAGTTTCCTGTGAAACCATAGCGAATACTCCTTAGTTTCCCTTGTTCAATTTGATTTGTATACAGTAAGCTCGCGTTACCAATAAGCGTCTTTGACTTAAATCCGTATTGGGGCTCTAATTTATAATGAACCCCTTTGGGCAATATTGTTTTGTTATACAGCTTAATTCCTGTGGTGATACCGTCATAGAGGTTGTACTCAACCACAGGCATAAAAAACACCTGATTAAATCGATGATCTTGAGCATCTTTAAATAACCTAAACTGAAGTGGCCTATTAAAAACACTTCCAAATGTCTTTGTATTATTTGCTCTATTGTATTCTGCAATAAAACCTTGCTTATTTAATTCTATTTTTTTTAAATCCTTTGCTGG
>CATEMS010000049.1 GCA_949507465.1 Flavobacteriaceae bacterium | reverse complement strand
TTTGTAATGCTAGTACCAATGGTGGCATCTAGTTGCAGGTTAGGTAAAATAAGGTAGGTGACACCTGCATCCCAAAAATGATTCGATCTGTTGTTCTCTGGCAAATCACCATACAACTCGGCATACAAACCAAAGCTATCTGTGATACTATATCCGTATGCAAGGGTATATATATAGGCCGCTCCAAGGCTATCTGCCTCCCACTGAGCCCCCAGATTGTAAGCTATACTAGAGCTATCTGAAAGGGTATGATCAAAAGCAAATCTAAAATCAACGCTTGTGTTTTGTGGTTTAAAATCATCGCTAGCGGTAAAGGGTAAAAAAAGATGTCCAATAAGGCCAATGGTGGGTAGCCATCCCTTTTCTTGGGTAATGTTTACTTTCATTCCCAGTAACAAAGGGGACAAACCACTTTGTATAACTTCCTCCTGTGCTGTGGATTGTTTATTTCGCTGCTCAACAAAGTTCCAACCCAGCCTAAGTTCTAGATTTTCTAATAAACCAAACCTGAGCAGTGTGGTATTATATGTTGTGGTATTTGTTTGCAAAACATCATCTTCAAAACTAGTAAATAGTGCCCCTGACTCTATCTGCAAAGCTCCCCGAGCAACCACACTGGGAGCCTCTGTGGCATCTGGTCGGTCTGTAATTAACTCAGGTCTTTCTTGTTGGGCAAATATGGGTAAAAACACCAGTGTCATGAAAAGCGTGATCGTTATATGTTTGGTAAATTGTAAGCTCATTCTTTTTGGCTGATTATAGTGTTTGTACGTACAGATTGTCTGCAATTTTTTTAGATACAAAGAATTGATTTGTTCCTACCTCAATAACCATAGAGCCATCAAAAAACTCTTTGCCCAAGACATTAATCTTGGTACCAATACTTATCTTTTTTTTATCTAGGTATTGCAAATACTCTGTGCTAGATTCTTTTACACCCACACAAATACCAAACTGGCTTTTATGTAATTGAGAAAGTAATTTTTTTTCTGTTTTAACGAAGTTTCCATGCTCGTCTGGAATGGGATCTCCATGAGGGTCAAATGCCGGACTACCTAGAAATTTATCTAATCTTTTGATAAGCTCAGTGGAGTGGATGTGTTCTAATTGCTCTGCAATTTCGTGAACCTCATCCCAATGAAATTCAAGTTTATCTACAAGGAATACTTCCCACAACCGATGTTTCCTTACAATTCTAGTGGCTATTTTCTTCCCCTCTTCTGTGAGCTGAGCACCTTTATATTTGACGTAGGAGAGTACTTTTTTTTCAGACAGCTTTTGTACCATATCTGTAACAGAAGAGGCTTTGGTGTCCATACTCTCTGCAATGGCATTTGTGCTTACTACACCCTTTTTGGTTTGTTGTAAATGAAAAATAGTCTTGATATAATTTTCTTCTGCTAATGAATACATAAGGCAAAGGTAAAATTATTTTTTTAATCATACTAAATTATTTTTTAGCCTTGGCTAAAAAATAAAAAGCACAGTCCTATCTCTCTGAAGATTATATGATTAAAAGCCACGCTCTTTTTGAAGACTCTCGTAAGATTCCTGGACTTCTCTAAACTTTTGCTCTGCACCTTTTTTGTAAACCTCATCCATATCAACGAGTTTATCTGGATGGTATTTTTTGACCATGGTACGATAGGCTTTTTTAATTTCAGCAACAGTCGCTGTTTTGTCTATTTCTAAGATTTTGTAAGCCCTGTCCGGATTCTTAAAAAACATGGCTTTGATACTATGGAAATCTGCAGATTGAATGGATAGAAATCCTGCAATTTGGCTGATCATATCAACTTCACTTGTGGTTACAGTCCCGTCAGCATTGGCAATACTAAACAAGAAATGTAAAATTTGCAATCTAGATTCATATCTTGTTTTTGATCGTATCACACTAGCAATACCCTTTGCAGAAATATCGCTTTTTTTAATGACATCATTAAATATTTTAAACGTGGCATTGGCCCTTTCTTTCCCGTAAGCCTGTACAAAGTATCGCCGTACAAAGTCTAACTCACTTTGGCTGACTTTGCCATCTGCTTTGATGACAAATGAGGCCAAAGACAAAAGATTAATTTCAAAATCAGCAGGATTTACTGTTTTGCCTCTTTGTTGATCAAACAAGTCTCTAAAGATATCTTTTTGACCACCTATATTTCTTTTCTTGCTATTGTATTGGTCTATAAAAGAACCTAAGAAATAGCCCGCGATTGCTCCCGGAAATCTGTAAATACTGTACCCTACAATGGCTCCAAAAATGCTAAACATGTATGCTAGATTAGGATACAAATATACGGAAAGCTATGCGCTAAATTGATACATAATTTAGAATTGAAATTCTTAAAGTGTAAAAAGTTTAGCGAATTTTTAACCAACTTATTGAGTATCTTTGTTGCATAACAAATCAATAAATTATAAAATATTATGTACCCACCAGAATTAGTTAAACCAATGCGTGAGGAACTCACAAATATCGGGTTTGCACAATTACATACACCACAAGATGTTACAGATGCGTTAAGCAAAGAAGGAACCACCCTAGTGGTCGTAAATTCTGTTTGTGGTTGTGCAGCTGCAAATGCTCGTCCAGGAGCGCGTATGTCTTTACAAAACGACAGCAAGCCAGACCATCTTGTCACTGTCTTTGCAGGAGTTGATCGTGAGGCAGTAGACACAGCGCGCGCCCAAATGGTACCGTTCCCGCCAAGTTCACCCTCTATGGCATTGTTTAAAAACGGAGAGCTTGTTCATATGCTGGAGCGTCATCATATAGAGGGCCGTCCTGCAGATATGATTGCAGAAAACCTAAAAGGTGCTTACAACGAGTACTGTTAGTCTATAAAAATTCCGATCTATCGTAGATCGGAATTTTTATTTTTACCTTCAACAAAATCCTAAAATCTACACCATTGCTAAAATTGCTAAGCTATCCTATTAGTTTTTTGTTTTACCTAAGTTTTATCTGCGTACTGTTAGTATTCCATGTAGGGCAGTGGGTAGGATTTAACTTTTTTGGCTACAAGGGCCATAAAAAAGCTGTTGATGCTTTAAACTGGACCTTGCTTAAAATCTTGCATATTCTTGGCACTCGCTTTAGCTTTACTATTGAGGACAATATTCCAAAAAATGTTCCCTTAATTATTGTTTGTAATCATCAAACCACCTGGGACATCCCCCCCATCATTTGGCATCTAAGAAAACTACATCCTGCCTTTATTGCCAAAAAGGAGTTGGGCAAAGGCATCCCATCAATCTCTTATAATCTAACCCATGGGGCTTCTGTTTTAATAGACAGAAAAAAACCGCAAGAGGCTACACAGCAAATTATTAAGATTGGACAATACGCCGCAAAAAATAATAGAAGTGTTGTCATTTTTCCCGAAGGAACAAGAAGTAAAGACGGTACCCCCAAGCCCTTTAAAGAAAGAGGACTTAAAACACTTTTTGAGCAAATGCCAGCGGGATATGTGTTGCCAATTACGGTAGAGAATTCATGGAAACTACAGCGATATGGGCTATTCCCTATGGGGTTGGGAGTTCACTTAAAACACCGTGTGCATCGAGCAATTAAAATTTCTGATTATACACAAAAAGAGCTAATTACTGTTGCAGAGCAAATTATTACAAAAAGCATAAGGGTCAAATAATTCTTAGTTTACAAACCGATCTATAGTGACCTTTGTTTGCACATCTTTCATGGCAATAATCTTGGTTTTTTTGGTCTGGGTAGGTAAGCCGTAATCTTGCAATACCGTGTACTTTAAATAGGTCGGGTTTTTCGGTTTTTCTGAAGAAAAAAATTGCATATTAACAATCCAAGGACCCGCTTGTGCGTCATCAATAATATGTTCTTTTAAAGCATACCCTAAAGAAACTTCCTCTTGAAGTGTACTTTTTGAATCAAATTTTGTGTGCGTCCAGTTAAAAAACTTTCCTTGGGGGCCTACAAACTGAACCTCAAAATCTACGTCAGCTTGCGTCCACTCAAACACTATTCTGATATCTTTTTTGTAGTTAAGACTCAACAGTTCATTGGGTAGTTTTTGAAAAGACACTTTGTTTTTATGAAACGCAAGTAAATGTCTTAGCTCATTATAGGCCAATTCTTGTATGGGTGAACAATCTACATTGGGTATGGTGTTGTAAACAACTTGATACAATAAGGTAAAGGCTAGCTCATAATCTCCAGCGGCTTGATGAGCCAAAGCAAGATCTCTATACCCTTGAGGGCTATCAGGTCTTAAGGCTAAAATTCTATTGTAAATATGTACTACTTTTTTATATTCTTTGCGCTTTTCTAGAATAAACGCATATGCCTTTAAGGCTTTTATATTATTAGGAGCCAAGGAAGCAATATTAGAGAGTACCTCATAGGAGTATTGTTTATCCCACCTCAAGAAATATTCTGAAGACTCAATATAAAAGGGTATGGTGGTAGTGGTTTTTTCTAGTTTTTTAAAAATAGATTTGGCCTGTTCAAACGTTGTAGCGCCTTGCAGGGCAACAAGGGTGCTAGATGGGGCCTTTATGGTCTCTAATAATGGAACATTTTCAAGGTATTCATTGCCTTTAACTTGCAGTGATTTTACCTTCTGCTTTTTAATTGCCGTGTTTGCTTTACCTAGTTTTGTGACAATAAAAATAATCCCTCCAGAGCCTAATTGCCCGTAACGAAGGGTTGCACTTAGGCCTTTTAATAGTTTAATAGATG
>CATEMS010000048.1 GCA_949507465.1 Flavobacteriaceae bacterium | reverse complement strand
CTTAAAACCTGCAGAAGGTTCGGTTAAAAGACAAGGAAAGCGCGTTGGTCGTGGACAAGGTTCTGGAAAAGGTGGTACCGCAACACGCGGTCACAAAGGAGCGAAGTCTCGTTCAGGGTATTCTAAGAAATTAGGATTTGAAGGAGGTCAAATGCCTCTTCAACGTCGTGTACCGAAGTTTGGTTTTACAAATATCAACCGAATAGAACATCAGGGTATCAATTTAGATACTTTGCAACAATTGGTTGACGATAAAAAAATTAAGGGAGCTATTGATTTTGATACAATGGTAACTCTTGGACTTGCTCGCAAACATGAATTAGTTAAAATTCTTGGCAGAGGAGAGTTAAAAGCAAAATTAACAGTAACAGCACATAAATTTACGGGAACTGCACAGAAAGCTATAGAAGCTGCTGGTGGTGAGGTTGTAACATTATAATAAAAACTAAGGATGAAATTTATTGAAACCTTAAAAAATGTTTGGAAAATAGAGGAACTGCGTAACCGTATTTCGGTAACCTTGGGTTTATTGCTTGTGTATCGTTTTGGAGCACAAGTTGTATTACCAGGTATTGATGCCTCTAGGCTTGCTGAGTTCTCTGGCAAATTTGATGCTGGTGGAATTGGAGGGTTGTTAAATGCCTTCACAGGAGGTGCATTTGCAAACGCTTCTGTTTTTGCTCTTGGTATCATGCCATACATTTCTGCCTCTATTGTGGTTCAATTAATGCAAATTGCTGTTCCTTACTTACAGAAATTACAGAAAGAAGGAGAGAGTGGAAGAAAAAAAATCAATCAAATTACACGCTGGTTAACCATTGGTATTTGTTTGATACAAGCACCAAGTTATCTTTTTGGTCTAGAGGCCCTAGGAGTTCCCTCGGCAGCTTTTATACTCGGAAAAACACCAATGTTTTTCGTTTCATCCACCATAATACTAGTAACTGGTTGTGTGTTTGCAATGTGGCTTGGAGAGAAAATAACAGACAAAGGGATTGGTAATGGTATATCCATACTGATCATGGTTGGAATCATTGCAACATTGCCATTATCATTTGCTCAAGAACTAGCTTCATCTTCATTGATGCTTGTTCTTATAGAGCTTGTAATTTGGTTTGTAATCATTTTGCTAAGTGTCCTTTTAGTGATGGCCGTCCGAAAAATCCCTGTACAATATGCTCGTAGAACAGCCTCTGGAGCGTATGAAAAAAATATTTTTGGAGCAAGACAATTCATTCCATTAAAGTTAAACGCTTCTGGAGTTATGCCTATCATCTTTGCACAGGCAATCATGTTTGTGCCTAGTTTCTTAGGGGGTGTAAGTTTTATGAAAGAATCCTCTGTAGGACAGTGGATGCAAACAAGCTTTAGCGACATATTTGGTCTTTGGTATAATATTACCTTTGCCTTATTGATTATTGTATTTACGTACTTCTATACCGCAATTACAGTACCTACAAACAAAATGGCAGATGATTTAAAGAGAAGCGGTGGTTTTATTCCTGGCATTAAGCCTGGAGGAGAAACAGCAGAATTTCTTGATAAAATCATGTCACAAATTACTTTGCCAGGATCTGTGTTTTTAGCACTCATAGCAATATTTCCTGCAATTGTAG
>CATEMS010000047.1 GCA_949507465.1 Flavobacteriaceae bacterium | reverse complement strand
TTACTCAGCGTGATTTTTTTTTCTGATGTAAAAAATAAGGTGCTTGTTTACAAGCCTACTCTTGGAAACCAAAGCGTTTGTTTTGTAACATTTCACTACATTTGTTTACTAACATAAAAACAAAAAATAATACAAATGAAAGATTCAAACCCTACTCCAAAAGATAGTTCAATTCAATATGGTCTCATATTGGGAGGAATTCTCGCCACCTCTACCACGCTAATATATGCTTTAAACCAAGAGTTATTTCTCTCTGTTTGGATTGGTGTAGTAACCATTTTAGTTGTCATTGGTACTGGTATTTTTGCCACTGCAAAAGCAAAAGATCTGCTGGGTGGCTTTATGAGTTTTAAAGAAGCCTTCACAGCATACTTTATTGCCACAGCGGTTGGTTTAGCCATAAGCACCATGGTGGGTATTTTAATATTTACTGTAATAGACACAGAACTTGCCTCCTATTTAAACGAACAAAGTGTTGAAATGACCAGAGAGTTCATGGAGCGATTCAATACCCCACAAGAGGTCATAGATGAAACTTTAAGTGAGCTTGAGCAAGTTGATAATTTTTCAATGATTAATCAAGCAAAATCATATGCATCTGGAGTTGTTGTCCAGGCTGTTATTGGATTACTTGTTGGTTTAATATTCAAAAAAACAGATCCAAACGCTGTAGACTAAGCTATGAATATATCTGTAGTCATACCTCTTTTAAATGAAGAGAAATCTATAAAAGAACTATACCATTGGATTGCAAAAGTGATGCAAACCAATGACCTTAGCTATGAGGTCATCTTCATTGATGACGGCTCGATAGATAACTCATGGGCTGTTATAGATTCATTGCACAAAGAGCATACACAGATAAAAGCCATTCAGTTTTTAAGAAATTTTGGGAAGTCTCAGGCTTTACATGCAGGCTTTGCCATGGCCACTGGAGAGGTAGTAATAACCATGGATGCAGACTTACAGGATAGCCCTGAGGAAATACCTCAGCTGTATGACATGATTTTAAATCAAGGGTTTGATTTGGTGTCTGGATGGAAAAAAGTGAGGTATGATTCTAAAATATTTAAAAATTTTCCTTCTAAAATATTTAATTGGGCAGCAAGAAAAACATCTGGGGTTCAATTAAATGATTTTAATTGCGGGCTTAAAGCCTATAATAAAAACGTTATTAAAAACATTGAGGTAACTGGTGAAATGCATCGGTATATTCCTGTGCTGGCAAGTAACGCAGGGTATACAAACATTGGAGAAAAAATAGTTTTACACCAGCCACGAAAGTATGGAAGCACAAAATTTGGTGCAGAGCGCTTTATCCATGGGTTTTTGGACCTTATTACTATTTGGTTTTTCTCAAGATTTGGGAAAAGACCCATGCACTTATTTGGAGCCTTAGGTGCTGTAATGTTAACTATTGGATTTTTATTTGCCTTTTATCTTGGGGTAGATAAATTATTTATCAATCCAACAGGCAGGCTTATTACAGAAAGACCTCAATTTTATATTGCTTTAACTGCCATGATTATTGGGTCACAATTATTTTTGGCTGGATTTTTAGGCGAACTACTCTTGAGATCAAAAAAAGAAAACAACAACTATACCATCAAAAACACGTTATAGGTAGGCAGATCTTGATCAAACCCTAAATTTCAATCTTTAAAATTTGTAAAAACTCAGTTAAGAACTGCCGTAAAATTAGCTATTTTTGCATGTAAATAAACCCTAATGAACAACATTGACCCTAGCCTGTTGGAACGAGTAAACGTATGGCTTACTCCTACTTTTGATTCAATTACACAAAACAACATAAAGCAACTCATAGCCAATGATCCAGAAGCCTTAGAAGATGCTTTTTACAAAAACTTAGCTTTTGGCACCGGTGGCATGCGAGGTGTTATGGGTATTGGAGATAACAGAATAAACAAGTATACACTTGGTAAAAACACCCAAGGAATTAGCTATTATCTCAAAGAATGTTTTCCTGGTGAACAACTAAAGGTAGCCATTGCTTTTGATTGCAGACATAACTCAAAAGAACTAGCACAGATTGTTGCCAATGTTTTTTCTGCCAATGGCATCCAAGTGTTTTTATTTAGTGACCTGCGCCCTACCCCAGAATTATCCTTTGCTGTAAAACACCTAGACTGTCATTGTGGTATAGTGCTCACTGCCTCTCATAATCCCCCTGAGTACAACGGGTATAAAGTATATTGGCAAGATGGAGGCCAGCTAGTGCCCCCACAAGACACCCAAATAATAAAACAAATCAATGCATTACAATACAATGACATTCGCTTTGATGCCGCTCAAGAATTAATAACAGTAATAGACAAACAGGTAGATGATGCCTTTGCAAAGGCCTCAATTAAAAACGGAAGTTACAATACTCCAGATAGTGCTAAAAAAGAGCTGAAAATTGTTTTTACATCCTTGCATGGTACCTCAATTACCATGATACCAAGGGTATTGGAGGAGGCAGGCTACACAAATGTGCATGTGGTAGCCCAGCAGGCACAACCCGATGGAGATTTCCCTACGGTGGTCTCTCCAAATCCAGAAGAGCCAGAAGCCCTTAAAATGGCTATAGAGATTGCACAGCAAACACATGCAGATATAGTTATAGGTACAGATCCAGATTGTGACAGATTAGGAATTGCTGTAAGAAATAGCCAAGGCATTATGGAAATCATTAACGGGAATCAAGCCATGGCCATCAAAACCTATTTTTTATTAGAACAATGGAAAAAGGCTGGCAAGATTACAGGAAATCAATTTGTGGCCTCTACAATTGTTTCTACACCAATGATGGCTAAGATTGCACAGAAATTTAATGTGATTTATAAAGAAGGACTTACAGGATTTAAGTGGATTGCCAAG
The DNA here is from genome assembly GCA_949507465.1 of Flavobacteriaceae bacterium. Lineage (GTDB taxonomy): Bacteria > Bacteroidota > Bacteroidia > Flavobacteriales > Flavobacteriaceae > CATEMS01. The sequence goes on along the minus strand of CATEMS010000047.1, from coordinate 6,533 downwards.
ATGGTAGAAGATTTTCCAGCGCTAGAATTTATTGGTGGTGGAGAAGAGAGTTTTGGTTTTATGGTGGGAGACTTTGTAAGGGATAAAGATGCAGTGACCGCAAGTTTATTAGCTTGTGAGATTGCTGCACAACAAAAAGCAGCATCTTGCACCCTATTTGAATATCTAGACACAATCTACAAAGAAGTTGGATATTACAAAGAACATCTTGTCTCACTGGTAAAAAAAGGAAAAAAAGGCGCCCAAGAGATTGAGCAAATCATGAAAGAAATGAGGACAAACCCTCCAAAAGAGATTGCAGGTAGCACTGTGATAGCCATAGAAGATTACAATTCTAGTAAAAAAATGGACCTCATAAATGACACCTGTGACACCTTAGATATTCCGAAGAGTAATGTATTGATATATTACACCCAAGATGGAAGTAAAATTGCAGCTAGACCCAGTGGTACAGAACCCAAAATTAAATTTTACATCAGTGTCCAAGATAAGCAACAAGCTAACATTTCACAATTACTGAAAAATAAAATACATGCTATTTGTGATGACTTACAAATAGCATAAGCCAATGAATTATTTCAAAAAAATACTAGACTACGCGAGGCCTTACAAAAAGTATGCAGTGTTAAATATCATTGCAAACGTTTTCTATGCTTTTTTTGGAACACTAGCTTTTGTCTCCTTAATGCCTATGTTGAAGGTATTATTTGGAAATGGAGAAAAAGTATGGGTAAAACCAACCTACTTAGGCATAACCAAAATTGGAGATTATTTTGAACAGTTTTCAAATTATTACATCACACAACAAATTGAGAACTCTGGAGAGATGAGCGCTCTTACCATTATGATCTCTTGTGTGATAGCCACTTTTTTATTGAAAAATTTATTTGGCTATTTAGCAATGTATTTTATTACTTTTTTACGCAATGGAGTGTTAAAAGATCTACGTAATGACCTATACCGGAAGACAGTAGCCTTGCCTATATCCCACTACTCAGAAAAAAGAAAAGGAGATACCATTGCCAGAATCACCAATGATGTTCTTGAGGTACAACACTCTTTTTTATCTATTTTAGAACTAATTGTAAGGGAACCTTTAATGATTTTATTTACCATTATTGCCATGCTTGCCATTAGTCCTCAACTTACACTTTTTGTTTTTATTTTTATTCCTGTTTCTGGTTTTCTGATTTCAAAAATTGGAAAGTCTTTAAAGAGTCATAGCGATAAAGTACAAAAAGAACAAGGTTATTTTTTATCTCTTCTAGAAGAAACCCTTGGAGGTTTAAAAATTATTAAAGGGTTCAATGCCCAAAAAATATTCTCAAAAAGATTTGAGGATTCTACCATGCGCTTTTTTAAATCTTCAAATACCTTATTGAATAGACAAAACCTAGCCTCCCCAACCAGTGAATTTTTGGGTATTGCAGTCATATCTATATTACTTTGGTATGGAGGATCAATGGTGCTTGTAGATAAAACCCTCCCAGCAGAGGCATTTATTGTATATATGGGGCTAGCATATAATATCCTTACCCCTGCTAAGGCTATAAGTAAAGCTAGTTATAGTATAAAAAGAGGTAATGCAGCTGCAGAGCGAGTACTTGATATACTTGAAACAACCTCCAGCATTAAAGATAAGCCCGATGCAGTGGTAAAAAACAAGTTTACAAATACCGTACGTATAGACAACATATACTTTAAATATGAACAAGAAAATGTATTACAAGACTTTTCTCTGGAGATTCCTAAAGGGCACACAGTAGCATTAGTGGGTCAAAGTGGTAGTGGGAAAAGTACCATAGCAAATCTGGTAACACGCTTTTACGATGTGAGCCAAGGAGCTATAACAATAGATGGTATCGATGTTAAAGATATGACTCAAAACTCTTTAAGAGGGTTACTTGGGCTTGTCACACAAGATTCTATTTTATTTAACGATACCATACGGGAAAACCTACTCATTGGAAAAGAGGATGCCACAGATAAAGAAATAATAGCGGCACTGAAAGTTGCAAATGCCTGGGAATTTGTAAAAGAATTACCCAAAGGTATTGACACCAATATTGGTGATAGTGGAAATAAATTAAGTGGTGGGCAAAAACAACGCCTGAGTATTGCCAGGGCTGTACTAAAAAACCCGCCCATTATGATTCTAGATGAGGCCACCTCTGCCCTAGATACTGAGAGTGAACGTTTGGTTCAAAATGCCTTAGAAAACATGATGAAAAACAGAACCTCTATTGTCATAGCCCATAGACTCTCTACCATTCAAAACGCAGATACAATTGTCGTACTAAATAAAGGGTGTATTGTAGAGCAAGGAAAACACACAGAGCTGTTAGCAAACAAAGGTATGTATTACAGTCTTGTTGAGATGCAATCTTTAGCTTAGGGCTCTTGTTTTATTAGATAAAAAAAAGAGCAGCTATAAGGCTGCTCTTGATTTTTTGTTAAACACACTTGGGGCACATGCCTAACATTACTACTATAAGTAGGACACAAATATAATCCTTTATTTAGACTATACAAGAAAAAAGTGCTTTTTATCGCATTTTATTTACACTTTATCGAATTTATTTGAGTTTTTATACATCAAAAATTTTTCAATCCTACAACTCAAAATTAAAATTTATAAAACACAAAATGGCGAGAAAGCCCCCGCTATACTCGCCATTAGTGAACTCACATTACATTTGAGGCACGTAATATCAGTTTCAAAAATTAACCTGAAACAAATATAGAAAGAATTTTCCTACAAAACAAGATTTTTTAACATTTTATCTTATTTTTTTGCTTTTTATCGGTTTTATGAGGTGTTTTATTTAAATTTTAGCTTGGCAATTTTCATATTGCCACTGGCAAAAGCCACGCTATCATTTACAAATTCTATAGCATAAAAGCCCTCCTTAGATAATTCACTCCACGTATCGCCTTGATCGCTGCTGTAAGAAATACCTGGTGATCCAACTGCAACAATACCCTGCCCTTTTGTTCCTGGGACAAAAGATACAGAAGATCGGTATCCTGTACCTTTGCCGTTACTGAGTAAACGCCATGTTTTACCACCATCGTTGGTAATGGCTTTATTGCCTTCATTGAAGTAGGTATCATCCCAATTTCCACCAAAAATAACACCGGTAGTAGCGTCCAAAAAATCAACACTGTAAATACCCGTCATAACACCCCCTTGTAAAATAGGAGTATCATACACACTCCAAGTAAGACCTTTGTCTGGAGAGTGAAACACTCTAGCCCGCTTCCCTCCTGTTACAATCCAGGTATGATCTTGATAGATTGCTATGTTAGAATTACTAGCTGCAAATGCAGCCTCCCCTGCCACTACATCTGGCAAGTTATCACAAGATAGCTTGGTCCAAGAATTTCCCCCATCTCTTGTTATGATAATAGAAAGACAACCACCTATTGGATCACCCATTGCAATACCTTCTTTGTCATTCCAAAAAGAAATAGCATCGTAAAAAACACCCTCGCCCGTTTCTATATACACCTCTTGCATAGCAGTAGCCTCATTGTCTTTGACGTCAATTTTATACAAAACTGCAGGAGTATCTATGCTCAATATAAAAACAGCTGATGTTGTCTTTGCTATTGACCTGAAATGCAGCGGTATTTTATCATAGGTAACCGTTACAATTTTTGGTGTTTTTTCGGTTATGAGTCCAACCACTCCCTTGTTGGCAGCAAACCATACATTGGAAGTATCTTGAGCAACAATTGCGCGTATACTCAAGCTGTCTTTAAATACTTGAGTAATGCTTACACTAGTAAAAGGTTTCTTTGTGTTTTTTTTGCAAGAAACGCTGAGAATAAGAACAGAAAAGAGTATAAAAAAGTGTTTTATTGACATATCATTTTTTAGTAAAAGTAACGAAAACAAATCGTTAGAAATAGGATATCTTTGTAATCGCATTTAAGCATTCACCATGCTTTTTACTACCTACCTATGAGATTACACAGAACCCTTGTTTTTGCTACTATAGATTCTTTAGACCTTATTTTTAATAAACAAAAACAGGCAGACAAAGTATTAAGAGCTACCCTTAAAAAGGACAAACGCTGGGGATCTAGAGACCGCAGTTTTATTGCAGAAACAACCTATGATATGGTGAGGTGGAGACGCCTGTATCAAGAAATCGCAGAGGTACAAGCTCCCTTTTCTCGTGCCAACCTCTTCAGAATGTTTGCCGTTTGGTGTACCCTTAAAGGTATTGCTATACCTGAAGACTGGACTCAGTTTGAACAAACACCAACAAGACGTATTAAAGGACGTTTTGATGAATTATCAAAAACAAGAAAAATTAGAGAATCTATACCAGATTGGCTGGATGAGCTGGGTGAAAAAGAATTAGGAAAAAAATGGGATCAAGAATTAGCAGCTCTAAACAAACAGGCAGAGGTTGTTTTAAGAGTGAATCCAATCAAAGCAACTCTAGAGCAGGTTCAATTATCTCTAAAAGAAAATGAAATACTCACAAAAACAATCAAAGGGTATCCACATGCACTTGTCTTGAGAGAACGTGCAAACGTATTTATTACAGATGCCTTTAAAAAAGGTTGGTTTGAGGTACAAGATGCCTCATCTCAAAAAGTAGCAGCACTTGTTGACCCAAAGCCAGGAATGCGTGTTGTAGACGCTTGTGCAGGTGCAGGTGGGAAAAGTTTGCATATAGCCTCATTGATGCAAAACAAAGGGCAGGTTGTTTCCATGGATATCTATGGAAATAAATTAAATGAACTAAAAAGACGAGCCCGCCGTAATGGTATTCATAATATAGAAACAAGGCTCATTGACTCTACAAAGGTCATTAAAAAACTCATAGCAAAAGCGGACAAAGTACTTATTGATTCTCCATGTACAGGACTGGGCGTGTTAAGAAGAAATCCAGATGCCAAATGGAAAATGAATCCTGATTTTTTAGAGGAGATAAAAGCAACTCAAGCTGAAATTTTAGATTCTTATTCTAGGATGGTAAAACCAGGCGCAGACCTTGTGTATGCTACTTGTTCTATATTACCAAGTGAAAATGAAAAACAAGTAAAAGCATTTTTAAAGCGAGATGCCGGTAAAAACTTTACTTTTGTAAAAGACGAAAAAATTCTTCCCTCAAGTTCTGGATTTGATGGATTTTATATGGCACTGCTTAAAAAAAATATATAATGAAAAAAACACAACTACTTTTTTGCCTGAGTATTACTAGCATCTTATTTGCACAACAATCGTATTACAACGATGTAAATCTAACCCTTACAGGAGAAGCATTGTATAATGAGCTTCAAGAAAAAATTGACATTGATAACACAACATTTACCTATGGTGATGTACGAGACACGCTGTTAGAAACAGATCAAGACCCACAAAACAACCAAAATGTGCTTTTAATCTACGGGTATAACAATGCAAACTGTGTTACCCAACGTACTAGAAACAAACAAGAATTTGGAGGTAATACATGTAATTTTAATAGAGAGCATGTCTTTGCACGCAGCAATTCAGACCCTGAAATGGGAGGAACTAGTAACATTTTTACAGGTATTGTTGCAGATCCACACAACATAAGATCTAGTGATGTACAAATGAATGGAAACCGTGGAAACAAAAAGTTTGCAGCTGGTTCTGGTACAGCCTCAGATGTCAATGGAAACTGGTACCCCGGAGACGAGTGGAAAGGGGATGTAGCAAGAATGATGATGTATATGTATACAAGATATGGAGACAGATGCTTACCCTCATTAAATGGAGTTGGTGCTCTTGAATCTGGGACCAATATGCTACAAACATATCTACAGTGGAATGTAGAGGATCCTGTTGATACTACCTACGAAGATCAAAGAAACAACTACCTTGAAAATGCATATGGAAACAGAAACCCCTTTATAGACAATCCATACCTTGCTACAATTATCTGGGGAGGAACACCCGCAGAAGATCGCTGGGGAACCCTTAATATTGATACCAACAATGAAAAAGAGTTTACCATCTATCCCAATCCTGCAACAGATACTGTTGGAGTAAATTCAAATAATAACCAACCAGAATTTTCAGTTACCATTTGGACTCTCTCAGGAAAAAAAGTTAAAGATATTTCTGGTGTAAAAGCAAATCAAAGTATTGATGTTTCATTACTAACCGCTGGTTTATACATAATGGCTTTAAACGCCAAAGATGGCAAGATAACTACCAAAAAGTTAATGATTAAATAAGGTGCCCTAAAGGCCTAAACCCTCACGTGATTCAATAAAAAAAGTCCCAAGCTTTTAGCTTGGGACTTTTTTTTATCATCCAGTTAATTTAGTTCTTTAATACTTGTATCACACTACTTGCATTTTTGGAGGTAGCTTTTACAAAATAAGTTCCAGAAGCAAAACCAGATACATCTAGAGTTGTTGTGTTTGCTGACACTTCTTTATCTAATAACAGTACACCCGTTATAGAATACACAGAGACGCGCTCTAATGTACTTACTGGTGATTCTATAGTAATAAGTGCATTTGTTGGATTTGGATACACC
>CATEMS010000046.1 GCA_949507465.1 Flavobacteriaceae bacterium | reverse complement strand
TGCAAGACCTCATTTACGTAGCTAGAGAATACACCACCAGGAATTTTTTTTACAGCTACCTGCCACTGGGTATCTACCATACTAGAACAAATACTGTAAGAGCGTCTGGTATCTTGACCATCAATAAGTGCCTTTAGTGTAAGATGCTGGCCTTGGGTGAATTCAAACTCTTGAGATAAATTATCGGGCATATCAAAGGTAATAACAGAGCAGTTTTGGGTTTGCTTTGAAATATCCTTGATTTTTAATGTATGAAAAGTGGCCATATCATTATATTATTTTACAAAACTAACGATTGTTAGTTAAACTAGCAAATATCTCAAAATAATTATACAATACCAGAGATGAGCACTGCTACCAATTCTTGCTTTAAAACATCTACCTCTAGTTTTCCTCGCTTTTCATTCCAAAGATAGAGTGTTCTTAACGTAGAGAGAATAGAGAAAAGGATAACCTCAGGTTCTTTGGCCCTGATTTGTTGTTTTTGAATCCCTTGTTTTATAATGCTTCTGAAATTTTCTTCGTACTGATCGCGCATGGCTATAAAATCTAACAAATCTTGACCATCCAAATGCATCCAATCATTGTTTAGAGCAGCGATGGCATCTGGATTATGGAATGTTATATCGATATGAACTGCAATGAGTTTTTTAAGTCGCGTTAAGGGACTGCTATTCTCACTTGTAATTTGTTGGGTGCTATTGGTAAAGGCTCTGGCTACGTGAAGTATCAAGGTGGATAAGATTTCCTGTTTACCTTTAATGTGGTTGTACAAACTAGCTGCCTTTATATCCATTTGCTGGGCAATATCTCTCATAGAAACGGCGCTGTATCCTCTCTCTTTAAAAAGTTTTGCTGCCACGATAACTATTTCTTCTTTGCGCGTCTGTTTCATTAGAGTAAATATAGCAAAACAATTTTGGCATACAGAAACTGCCAAGAAAACCTTCTAACATTTAATGATAAAAAAAAATTATGAGCTAACACCCATAAAAAAAGCCCCACAATAGTGGGGCTTTTTTTAAATAATGTGCCTTTTATATTAATAGTTCCAAAGATCTATTTCTATATTTCTAATTTGTTCTTTTATTCTGTCTGACTCCAAAAGTTGCATAAAAGCATTTTCGCTTATGTATTCTTTGATCTCTCTATCGCCTTGAACATTTTCTTCTTTGTAAATAAGGCTATTAAATCTCCTTGAGTTTAACAAATGATCAAAAGAAATGGGTCTTGAGGTGTTTTTTCTGTTGAAGGCCTTCGCCTGGTGTAATACCTCTCTTGCTGCAGGAAAATAAACCCAAAACAGCTCAACTAGATTATCTCCTCCACCATCATCCGCAAAAGCTTTTGATCTCGCTTCTGGCGCTACAGGACAGATTCCTAAAACACGATATCTGAGCTCGCCAAGGCGAGAATCTATATACCACAAACCGCGAATTCTCCACTGCTCAATATCTGCAGCATCTAGAGTGAACTCCCTAATATATTCGTCATCTACAATACCCTCTGCATTGAATTGATCGATACCATAATCTGTTGTATCTCTGTATACCAAAGAAGCATCTAAATCTTTTAGCGTTCTTTTTTGTGTAAAGTATGAGTCAGAATACACATCTTGTATGGTACCATTTTTCATGTTAGTTACAAGAACATCATATAAAGGACGCCTGTCTGAACCAATGTTGTTGGTGTCTATAGGATAGTACAATGGAAAATTTACACGCTCATCAAGATCGATGATTTCCCAAGTGGCTTTAGACCAAAGCAAATCACGCTCATCTATGTAACCATAGGGTAATGGCTCATCATTATCGTAAGCCAGTTGATCCAGAGTCTTCATTCCAATATCTTCTGGTGTTGTTGAGTTTAAGATATTTAATTGCGCGTTTGCGCTAGATATACCTATAACAACAACAAAAACAGCTAAAACTATGTTCCTTAATTTCATTGGTTTATTTATTAAAAAAGTAATTGTAATACATAGACTTGACATTAAAAATAACGAACATCAAGCGTGATTATTATAATCCTTAGTTTGTTAACTCAACACAGATTGGAGAAATCTTCTTCAATTTGTATCCGCTGTTTCCAGCAATATTTGCGGTGATGTCAAAAATTTGTAGGGTCTCACCACGCTTTGCTCTTTTTAGTGCATTAGTGGCTTGCGTGTTTAATTTCCTACCGTTTACTTTAATTGTTGGCTGACCACTCACTTTAAAGCTAAATCCAGTAACATTTAACTTCAAATCAAAATCAAAATCTTGCAATGCTGCTCCAATACTTGATTTTTGAAGTCCTTGGCGTTGCATTCTAACACAACCTCCATCTCCGTCTTCACCACGAATAGTACCTGTTGGGCGTGGAATGTCTTTGATACGGAAAGTTGCACTATCTCTTACTGGGTCTCCATCTGGAAGTGTACCCGAAACATTAATGGTAACTTCTCTACCCGTTCCTGGGTTCATCATATAAGAACTTCCTTTCACTTTAGATAAACCAGAAGCGCTAGCTCTAATTTTATTATCTTGAATACCTGCAAATGTGATGGTCATTGGGTTAGATACCCCACGGTAGACAACGTTCATTTTATCTGCTGCAATTGTTGCTGCATTTGGCTTGTTGATGGTTGTGAATTTTTTATCTACAAGTACCTCAACCTCATTACCATCTTGCAAGTAAATTAGTTTTCCGGAGATTTTGTGATCTCCAACACCGCCAGTGCCTACTTTTAAAACGACTCTACCACCATCAAATTCGTATTGATCTTCTTTGACGTCTTTACCGTCTATTTTTAGTTCAACCCTAGCTGGTTTTGTTGAAGCATCCACACGTCCCAAAGACAACATACCATCAAAGGTAGATCCTGTGTAGTAAGCCCCTTTTGAGGTAGTCATCACAGTCTCATAATTATCCATTTTCGCAAGTGCCTTTAGATTTCCTGACAGCAAGCTTGATAACAACTCATTCTCCACAGATTTAATATCGTTTTGGATTTGAGTCATTTTTGTTAATGAAGAAACCAAAGGAAAAGCAACATAGTTGTAGCTTATGTAATCTTTTGTTATTCCATCATCACCAGTAATATCAGCAGAGCTAAAATCAACCTCAATTTGGGCTGATAAGGTTGGATTGGAATCTCCAAGTAAGGTTAGCATACCGTTTTTGTAGGTATCCATTTGATTTAAAAACTCTTGACCTGCTTCAGTTAAATTTCCACCTTCATAATACAGTGCATCTAAAAAAGCAGATTGATCCATAGTTTCATAGTCTGTATTATCTTCTACCTCTGATAATAGCAACTCTTTTTGTAATGCAATGTAATCGTTGTAAGTTTTTGATAGCTGATCTGCAGCATTTGCAGTTTCTGCTGCTGCCTTAAACTTATCGTTTTCATCAGCTTTTTTTGAAATTTCAGCTAAAGCTAAAGAGTTTTTAGACGCATAACTTGAATTTGCACGGTCTAATTTTTCATTTATTGATCCAAATGCAGACAACACTTCTTTTGACATGTTTAATGCCAACATCGCGATGAATACCAAATACATAAGGTTAATCATCTTCTGTCTAGGGGTTTGTTTTCCTCCTGCCATAATTTTATTTTAAATTTTTTCTATTTAGTGAAAACTATGATTATTTTCCGCTCATTGCTGATAACATACCGCCATATACTCCATTTAATGAAGAAAGACTTGTTGTTAAGTGCTCCATTTGTGCCTTTAATTGTTCTGCATTTTCTGCAACACGCTCATTAACCTCAGCTTGACGTGATGTAGACTCTACCTGTACTTTGTACAAACTATTTAAAGATTCCATTTGTGCCGCAGCCATTGCCATTTCCTCGCTATACTTTTTGGTAGCGTTCATACCATCTGCAGTTGGAGCCATTCCTTTTGCAGCAGCTTCAAAAGAAGAAATACTAGAAGAAAGACTTGTAATTAATTCTCCATCGATGCGCGCCTCTTTTAACATCTGATCTAATTTTTTAGACAACAGACCCTCTGGAGATTCTGCTTTACCACCTGAGGCAGCTCCTCCTGCTAATTCAGGATATACCAAAGACCAGTCTAAATCGTCATCTATAGGCTCAAAAGCAGAGATAGCAAAAATAATCGCCTCGGTAACAAGACCTACTGTTAACAGTGTATTTCCATCAAATGGAAAACCAAAGTCCCAGTGAAGAATTTTAAATAATGCTCCAATAATTACAATCGATGCTCCAAGGCCATAGGCCATGTTAAATAATTTTTTTGTTGACTTTGACTGTGCCATAATTTTTTTTTTAGTTTAAGTAGTTGAGTTTAGGTTTAGTTATGACGTTTTATCTCGCGTCACCGAAGTTTTGATTTAAAGTAATATCTGTTCCCATGTAATCTTGTACGGTTCTAAAACCAATGTAGCTTCTTGCAGAATCTGCATACTCATAGTTTCTAGAACTAACCTCTAGAAAATAAGCCACATCTTTCCATGACCCGCCACGAGTTACCTTACGCTTATTGGTTGGGTCATTTACCAGAGGGTTCATCGTTGAGTTGTAATCATAAGACGCAGCCTCGTAAGAACTATCTACCCATTCGGCTACATTGCCGGCCATATTGTAGAGGTTATAATCATTGGGCTCATATGAATTGGCCTCCACTGTGTAAAGCGCCTGATCTGCCGCATAATCTCCACGAAGGGGTTTGAAGTTTGCCAAGAAACAACCTCTGTCATTTTTTAGGTAAGGACCTCCCCATGGGAAGTCTCCTCCTTGGATACCGCCACGAGCAGCATACTCCCATTCTGCCTCACTGGGAAGGCGAAATGAATTTACATTCTCACGGTTTCTTTTTTTCTGATTTGCGTTTTTGTACAAAGTTCTCCAAGCAGCAAATGCCTTGGCTTGTTTCCAAGTAACCCCAACTACAGGATAGTCTGAGTATGCCTCATGCCAAAAATAGTCATTGTGCATGGGTTCGTTGTAGGAGTAGTTAAAGTCTCTGATCCAAACAGTGGTGTCTGGATAAATATTTAAACTTTCTTTTTTTATGAAATCTTTTCTTTTGCTTGTTTTGTCTTTTGCCGCTGATCCAATATCCATATAAGTATATTGAAAATTAAGCTTAGAGACATCCAAAGTGCGTTGCCCATTGTATGATTCTTCCATAGGTAGATACATACTATCCATGACCTCCACGTAATATTCATCAGGATACTCAGCCGTGTCCCAAATAATGTCTATGTCGTTGTTGATTTTTCTACCTGCATAAAAATCCTCTCCCATTCCATAGTAATTATCTTCCATGTATTGGTCATAAGGTGATTTTTCTTCTTCTTCGTTATCCACAAATGCATAATCGCCAATGCCAGATTCTCCATCGCCTGGTGTTTCTCCTAACTCATCTGCTAGGATGGCCAATCTTAAACGCACAGTTGAGTCTCTAACCCACTCTACAAATTGGCGGTATTCTGAATTGGTTATTTCTGTCTCGTCCATGTAAAAAGAACGAACTGTAACTGTTTTTGTTGGAGCGTCACCAACGGACACAAAATCATCTCCAGATTTACCCATAACAAAGGAACCACCTGGGATAAGAGACATTCCATAGGGTTTCTCTGGGAGCCATTTTTTACCTTTTGCTCCAACAAGTTCTCCTCTATCTCCAGAGTTACAACTTGACATTAAGGCTACTATTGCAGCCAATGCAATAAACTTTTTCATAGGTACTAGGTTAAATTCTAATTTCAAGTGTGTAAACCTATCGATATATTTTAAAAAAAACAACAATTTTCCTAAAAAACACTTGACACTAAATAATTCAATTTTAATTGATCAAACTTCATTTTTTCGGCGGGCTTTAAGCCACCTTTCAGGTATTTCCTGATTTGTTGCACTCAAATATTCGCCATAGGTGCATGGTAATAACGTTGATGATTTCAATTTATTATTAATATTTGAAATAAAAGGCAATTCAATCCACCATCTTCCGGTCTTGTTGCTTTTTTTAAATATTAAAATATCGTCATCTATTGGTACTTTGTATGTTGTGTAGCTTTTTTGATCTTTAAAATCATCATCAGAAACCCTGAAGTTGACACCCTCAATGAAATACCATATTACTTGAGCAAGAAGCATAGCTCCTGATCTAGAGTTTGTGAGATCTGTCATTTCAAATAAGGAAAAAGAACTTACTCTACCGCTAATTCCTGCATATCTGGAGATAGCACAAATCTCCCTGCCGTCAAAGCCATTTGGATTCTCGTTGGTATAGATTCCTAGCTCAGAACTTTTTATGGAAGAAACATCCAAAGTAACCAAATCTGCATTTCTAAATATAGGCTCTACATCTTTAATTTCTTGGGTAACAACCCCTAGTCTGTGGGCATCAAAATAAAGGGCCTCCATAAGGGCAATCTCCTGGGGAGGATTAAAAAATGATTGATAACCAACTACAGAGTAGTTAAATAAGTTGTAGGGTTTGTCAACAATAATTTTTCCGACATAAGATTTATTGTTAATGGCTGCCTCTGCATCTCCTAAATCAAATCTGGTATCAATGTTCACCATATTGATCATAGAAACAATAGAGTCGTAGGCGCGATATTGAGCGTACAATACATCTTGGCTACCCCCTATTATAATAGGAATAATGTTTTTTTTAAGAAGGGAGGCAGTGACTGTTTTAAGGGCAAAATATGAATCCTCTATGCGGTCTCCTTTTTCTATATCACCAAGATCTACCATGGTATGTTTCCAGTTTCCAGGAAACAGGCTATAAAAGGCCATTCTAAGTGTGTCAAAATGAATGTCAAGCCCCATATAATTAACATCACGTCTGTTTTCTTTACATCCAAAAACAGCAACCTTAACATTGGTTAAATCTGGAAATTCCTCGTGGCTTGTGTGCACAGATAATTGCTTGCCAATAGTGCCCTTAGGGAGCAACTCACGGTGCGCAATAATAGCCTTAGAAACTGGTGTAAGAAATTCTATCAAAAAATATAATTATTGTGGTGTGCGGTTATTTTTTCTTTAAAGAGGCCTTCTTTTTTGTTGGCGCTTTTTTCTTCTTTTTCTTGGGTGCATTTTTCTCTAAAATGGCCTGGGCATCTTCCAAGGTCATTTGTTCTGCTTTTGTTGTTTTTGGTAATTCAATTTTTGTTTTCCCTTTTAAAAGGTGAAAACGTCCCCACCTTGCTTTTTCTAAACGAATCCCTTGCTCTTCCCAATTGTGGATAAGCTTATCAATCTCCTTTTGCTTTTTAGTTTCTATTAATTCAATAATATCTGCATCACTAAGGGAATCAAAGTCATACTTTTTGTTGACATTGATAAACATGTTATTCCACTTGATAAATGGACCAAAACGACCCGTTCCTTTTTGAACAGGTAAGTCTTCATATACATATACTGGAGCATCCGCTTTTTTCTTTTCTTCAATAAGCTGAATTGCAAAATCCATATCTACATCGAGTGGATCCATCCCTTTTGGAAGAGAGACAAACATTTTTCCATATCTTACGTAGGGTCCAAAACGACCGTTGTTGACATCTACCTGCTGGTCTTGATAATCACCTAGGTTTTTTGGGAGTTTAAACAAATCTATTACCTGCTCAAAAGTTACCAAATGCAATTGCTGGTCTGGACGAAGGCTTGCAAATTTTTTCTGTTCATCATCTGGAGCGCCAATTTGAGCCATGGGTCCAAACTTCCCTAAACGCACCAAAACAGTTTTGCCACTTTCAGGATCTTTTCCTAAAATACGTTCTCCACTCTCTCTCTCTGCATTTTCTTTTACATGCTCAACCGTTGGATGAAACTTACCGTAAAATTCCTTGAGCATTTGCCTCCAATCTTCTTTACCATCTGCAATGTCATCAAAATCCTGCTCTACTTTGGCCGTAAAGTTAAAATCTAATACCGCAGAAAAGTGCGCCACTAGAAAATCATTAACAATCATGCCTATGTCTGTTGGCACTAGTTTTCCTTTATCACTCCCAATGGTCTCTAACAGGGTATGATTTTGCAACTCTTGATTTGCTAAAGTAAGTTGGAGATACTTTCTTTCTACTCCTTCCACTGTTCCTTTTTCAATGTATTTTCTGTTTATGATGGTAGAAATAGTTGGCGCATAGGTAGAGGGTCTTCCGATACCCAGCTCCTCTAATTGTTTTACCAAGGAAGCCTCCGTGAAACGGTATGGTGGTCTTGTAAATCGTTCTGTGGCGGTTATGTAATGAGCGTCTAAGGGATCTGCTTTTACCAATTTTGGTAGCATTCCTTCCTGTTCTTGCTCGTCATTATCAACGCCCTCAAGGTATACTTTTAAAAATCCGTCGAACTTGATCATCTCTCCGTTTGCGGTAAACTGTTCTTTTACTTGTTCAGATGAAGAAATTGCAATTTTAACGTTGGTTCGCTCTAATTGTGCATCACTCATCTGCGAGGCGAGGGTTCGCTTCCAAATTAAATCATACAATCGTTTTTG
>CATEMS010000045.1 GCA_949507465.1 Flavobacteriaceae bacterium | reverse complement strand
GAGCTGTTTGCAGGTTGGTCAGACAACTGCGCTATAGCAACCAGGTCTGCAGATATTACTTCTTTTGATTGTTCCAATATTGGGGAGAATACAGTCATCCTTACCGCTACAGATTTCAGCGGTAATGAATCTAGCTGTAGTGTTACCGTAATTATTCAAGAAG
Source organism: Flavobacteriaceae bacterium (assembly GCA_949507465.1). GTDB lineage: Bacteria > Bacteroidota > Bacteroidia > Flavobacteriales > Flavobacteriaceae > CATEMS01. The sequence goes on along the minus strand of CATEMS010000045.1, from coordinate 9,163 downwards.
GAGTATTTGCACCAGTGGCTGTTTGTCAAAACGTAACGGTGCCACTCCAACAAGACGGTACAGCAAGCATTCCTGCCAGCGCCCTAGATGGCGGATCTACAGGAGTGAGATGTCAAGAGGGCTTTAGTGTAGATATTTCAGACTTTACCTGTGCAGATATAGGCGAACCAATTTTGGTTGAGTTTACTGTATACAACTCCATAGGCCAGTCAGATTCTTGCTATGCATATGTTAATGTGGTAGATGGCTTAGCCCCAGAGATTTTCTGCCCTGAAGATCAAACAATCTCTTCAGAGGGTGGCTACTCCTTACCAGATTTCTTTGCCACAGGAGAGGCCCTTGCCATAGACAATTGTAGTACCACTTTAGTGACAGATCAAAGCCCAAATCCAGGAACCATCCTAGAAGACGGCACCCACACCATTACTCTCTCTGCCACAGATAATGGAGGTTTTGAGAGCACCTGTGAGTTTATAATTGTGGTCAATGATATTCTTGCAGGGCAAGACACACAAATTGCATTACAAGACATCACACTCTATCCAAACCCGGCAAGTGATGTAATAACCATCGCTAACCCTAATTTTATTGGGCTTACTAGTGTAACAATATTTGATGTGGCTGGAAGAATAGTAAAACAAAATAAAGTCTCTGGAGCTAACAATGCTATTGTTATGGATATTTCAGAATTAAGAAGTGCTGTGTATATGGTAGTGATTGCTACAGAGTATGGACAGTTGGTTAAGCAATTGCTTAAGGAGTAAAATTCCCAAATTTTACCTAAAGGAGCCCAATGAAAATTGGGCTTTTTTTATGCCCTATACTGGCTTGTGGGCTAGGGTAGTAGTCCAAAAAAAATGTTACAGAGTATTTACTGTTTTTCTAATGGCAACAAGGTCTGTCAATAACTGCTCAAGATTGGCTATATCTAGCATGTTGGCTCCATCGCTTTTTGCGTTTGCAGGGTCAAAATGAGTTTCAATAAACAGTCCATCCACGCCCGTTGCAATCCCAGCCCTTGCAATGGTAGCTATCATATCGGGTCTGCCACCGGTAACACCCGCGCTTTGATTGGGTTGCTGCAAGCTATGTGTTACATCCAAAATCACTGGAGCGTACTGTTTCATGGTAGGAATACCCCTAAAATCTACCACCATATCTTGGTATCCAAACATGGTGCCTCTATCTGTAATCCATGCTTTATCACCTGCGGTGTCTTTTACCTTTTGTACAGCATGTTTCATGGCTTCAGGACTCATAAATTGTCCTTTTTTAAGATTTACTACTTTCCCAGTTTGAGCAGCGGCCAACACCAAATCTGTTTGGCGTACCAAAAAAGCAGGGATTTGCAATACATCTACATATGCTGCCGCCATTGCTGCATCACTGACCTGATGTATATCTGTAACGGTAGGTATGTTAAAAGTTTCTGAGACCTTGCGCAGTATCTTTAGAGCTTTCTGGTCTCCGATTCCTGTAAAACTATCTATGCGTGATCTATTTGCTTTTTTAAAACTCCCTTTAAAGATATATGGGATTTCAAGTTTATCAGTAATCTCAAGGGCCCTTTCAGCAATACGCAGGGCCATATCCTCACTCTCTATAGCACATGGTCCAGCAAGTAAAAAGAAGTTGTTTGCCTTGGCATGTTTGATATTGGGTATTTCAGATAGGTGCATAACGGTAATTTATTTTGTAAAGATACTTAACAATATTGCCAATTGGTAGGTTTTGTAAAATTTGAGTGGGAGCGGTCTAAACAAAAAAATCTCCAAAAGGAGATTCATTGTGAGCCCGACAGGATTCGAACCTGTGACCGCCTCCTTAGAAGGGAGGTGCTCTATCCAGCTGAGCTACGAGCCCGTAGCAATAAAAAAAAAGTCGGGGTGGCAGGATTCGAACCTGCGGCCTCCACGTCCCAAACGTGGCGCGATAACCGGGCTACGCTACACCCCGTGACTTATCTTTTTTACAGTAGTATGTCAATGATACCGAAACTCGAATTTTCGGCTACCTAGCGGAGAGACAGGGATTCGAACCCTGGGTACCCTTGTTAGGGTACGACGATTTAGCAAACCGCTCCTTTCGGCCACTCAGGCACCTCTCCATTGCAATTAAAATAATTAAAATTGCGAGTGCAAATGTAATTTTTAAAAAACATTCGTGCAAACTAAAAACAACATTTTTTAAATAATTTAAAGAAATAAATTCGAGCATTTAGGCAGGCATCTCATACTCAAATCAAAGGAAAATTTGTCATTCAATGCACGATAGGTTGTTTATAAAAAACTCCTTGGGGTAAATTGGTTTTGCTAGCTGCTCATTGCTAATAACATTTGTAAGTTTTAGATCAAAATTTGTGCTTAAAGTTCCAATGCGTAAACTCTCTACCGCAGATGCAGACAAACGCTCTACAGCCAACGAATCTAGGTAAAAAGAGGCCTCACTAGTACTGTTGTGCATGGCGTTTTCTTCCTTGCTTTGCCTTGCACAAACATCCACCCCTAAGTATGGGGCAGAGACATAGGTGCCATTGTCAAGTTTAAAAGAAATTCTGCTTTTTTTATCGTAACAAATAAGCGGTGGTATTTCCTGACTGTTTAGGGAAATACTCAGTACCACAGACTTCACACTGTCTTGTTTCATTAGTGAGAAATAAACAAAAATTGTTTTTTTATCTCCCACAGTAAAATCAATAAGTGATTCTTGGGTTAACTGAAAAAGCTCCTCCTGGGTATCTACATTTATTTTATAATCACAACTGTTTTGTGCAGTCACTGATTCAAATAGGCATAAAATCGCCAATAACAATTTAGTTTTCATCAATGATTTTTGAGCAAATTAATACTATTTTTTTATCATTTTCAATAGTTGTAAAAAACAAATACCGATTTCCTCCTTGTTGGAGTTTCCATTTTTCTTGCAATTTTGCCACCGTTTCAGGAAAATTTCTAACGCTAATATTTGCCTTGTTAAAATCAATCCCATGGCGCATTTGCTTTTTTGAGTAAGGGATTACCTTCTCAATTGTAAACCTTCTGCCAGGAAAATCTATAAGCTCGTGGCTGGTGTACAAATGCGAATGTTTGTGTAATTTAAACAGGTCAAACACCTGGCACACTTGATCAAATGCCCCGCTTTTTAGTATTGCTGCATTGGGCTCATATAAATAAGTAAGTGGGCTGCTATAATGTGCCTTAGCCTCACTTCCCCACACAAATGAAAATTTTTGTGTTCTGGTATTGCTGATATTTACTGCGTGTACCTCTGGGGTGTTTACAGACTCTTTATTTAGTTTCCACAATACTTCTTTTACCTCATTTTGCAGGGCCACAATGTGTATTTGCGAGACATGTTGTAAGGCTTTTAAGGCCACAGAGATATCTAACATCGGAGATGTTTTGACAACAAGTGTCTTACATCTTTGCAACAAGTAGTCTATATTTTTTGGGATGTTGGGCTCACAATCTTCTAAGAAAAACACTTTTCCTTTGCTATGATGACGCCTTGAGGGATCTGCGTAAATAACATCAAAGGTTTTGTCTTCTATGGCCTTTAGACCGTCTTTTAATTGGCTTTTAAATCTCTTGTTGGGCAGGTGCTTTAAATTGTGAGTCACTATATGGTAAAGGTGTTCTTGTATTTCAAAATGCGATACCTGCTTAAAGTTTTGTGCAAAATAATAACTATCTATTCCAAAACCACCTGTAATATCTGCAAGGGTATTGCCCTCTACAATCTGTTGCTTATAGGCTGCCGTTGCCTCAGAGGAGGTTTGCTCTAGATTGAGTTTGGCTGGGTATACAATGCCCGGGGTATCAAACCAAGTAGGGAGTTTTGCTTTTGCCTTTTGTCTGCTTTGTATTTGTTGCAATAGCTCTTTAGTGCTCACTTGGCTAAATGGACTTCCAGAAAAGGCAAGGCGAGACAACTCTTGTCTATAATTTTTGATATACTCTTGTACCTCTTGTTGTATTAGATGTTCAAACAAATGATATGTGTGTTGCTTAATTGATCTGTAAAGATACTACCTAAGAGGTAGATTGTACAGATTAAATATAATTGGTTTTTTCCAAAAGGGCATACAAGCCAACAGCTGCCGCTTGGGTTACATTCATACTGCTGTTATTCCCATACATGGGTATGTGTAAATGGGTGTGTATTTGCTCCAAAACTCTTGTTGAAATTCCTGTTTTTTCATTACCAATAAAAAGGGCAATAGGTTTTTTGTTTGTGATTTTAAAATCTCTCAATGTGCTACTGCTATTGGTTAACTCAAGGGCTAGGGGTGTGTATCCTTTTTCTCTAAGTTGCTTTAATACATCTAGGGTTTCTATATTGTCTTTGTAATTTACCAAAAGGTGGGTGCTTCTAGAGGTTCTTTTTATTCTAGGGCTAGCAAGAGCTACTTTGGTGCCACAGAAATAGACTTTATCTATACCAAAGCTATCACAGAGCCTAAAGAGTCCGCCAATATTAGCTGGGCTAGTCACACCATCACAAACAAGTATTGTGTTTGTTTTTGCTCTGCTAAAAGGTGTATCGTGGTGGGTGAGTTGGGCTGCCATTACTCAATGTTCAAAGGCGTATTTAATAATGTTAGCACCCATGCGCAAGGCCTTAAGGCGCACCTGCTCTGGGTCATTGTGCATTTGTTGGTCTTCCCAGCCATCTCCAAGGTCACTCTCAAAGGTGTACAGAAGTACAATTCTTCCTTGTTTTTCTATAACAAATCCTTGGGCTCTGGCATTGTCATGCTCGTGTATTTTGGGTAATCCTTTTTCAAATGTAAACGCAGTTGAAAATATAGGATGATCTGCAGCTAGCTCTTTTAGTTCTTGGTTTGGAAATAATTTAGAAATTTCACCTCTCACGTACTGATCCATCCCGTAATTATCATCAATATGTAAAAACCCACCACTGTTCAGATATGCCCTTAGGTTTTCTACATCTTGGTCAGAGAACAGTACATTTCCATGACCGGTCATGTGCAAAAAGGGATACTCAAAAATATCTGTGCTACTAGGAGTTACTACCTTTGGGCTCAGGCTCAAGGAGGTTTGCAGCTCTTTGTTGCAAAAGGCAGCTAAGTTTTTTAGGGCAGATGGGTTGCTGTACCAATCGCCACCACCACCGTATTTTAAAACAGCGATATCCTGGCCATAGCAAAATTGCAGGGAAAAAAGCAGTACAAGAAGTATACGTGTTGGCATAGATGTAAAAGTACAAAAAACAAAAAGGGGATAGGCGAGCTTGGGCTAAGAAATCTTGCTTACCAAATATATCCACAAGAGTTGCAAGATCTTTTTGGCAAGTATTATGTAATTTGATTGCTGTAGGCAACGCTGTGGCAGGCTACAATAGCTGCTGTCTCTGTACGTAGTCTACGATCGCCAAGACTAACTCCTGTGTAGCCCATAGTGGTGGCTAAAGAAATCTCTATGTCAGAAAAGTCCCCCTCTGGCCCAATGAGTATGATGTGATTGTCATTGGGTTTAATCTGTGATTTTAAGGCTCTTTTTTCTTGGTCTTGACAGTGTGCAATAAGTTTTTGGTGGGGTGTCTGGGTTTGTTTTTCTAAAAATTCTTTAAAACTGCATACAGGGTGTAGCACCGGAAAATGACAAGTTAAAGACTGCTTAGCAGCGCTTAAGATAATTTTTTGGTACCGCGGGTGTTTGATCACCTTACGTTCACTGCGGTTGCAAATTATAGGGGTAATTTGGGTAATTCCTATCTCGGTAGCTTTCTCTAAAAACCACTCAAACCGATCATTGAGCTTTGTTGGAGAAATTGCCAGGTGCAAGCAATAGGGCAGTGGTTTTTTTTGTGAAACATCAGTAATGGCAACCACGCAGCACTTAGGATCATTGCTTTGTAGGGTTGCGGTAAATAAATCTCCCCTGCCATTGGTAAGATGCACAGTAGCCCCTATTTGTTTTCTCAAAACCTTTGAAATATGCCTACTTTCTTGCTTACCGAAACTAAACTGAGTCTCATTTGCTTTTAGGTCCTGGCTGTAAAATAATTGCATCAGATCGATTTTTTTTAGTGCTTACAGTTTCATTCTTGCATTGGCAGTGACGGTATTGTCTGCAAAATACTTTTGTTTGTATTTTAAGGCGCCCACCATTGCTATCATGGCTGCATTGTCTGTACAAAATTCAAATTTTGGTATATGAACATGCCAGCCGTATTTTTGTTCAGCTTCCTGTAACGCCGCTCTTATACCGCTATTGGCAGAGACACCACCTCCTATGGCAACGCGAGTGATTCCTGTTTGTTTGACAGCATTTTTTAGTTTGTCCATTAAATAATCAACAATGGTATGTTGTAAACTGGCACATATGTCTTCCAGGTTTTCCTGAATAAAATTAGGATTGTTTGCCACATTTTTTTGCACAAAGTATAAAACAGCAGTTTTTAGTCCACTAAAACTAAAATCTAAGGGACTCACTTTGGGTTTGGGAAACATAAATTTTTTAGAATCTCCCTTTTTTGCATGAGCATCAATTAATGGTCCTCCTGGGTAGGGTAGTCCTAAAATCTTAGCACTTTTATCAAAGGCCTCACCAACGGCGTCATCAATGGTTTGCCCAATGACCTGTAGGTCAAAATAATCTGATACCCGTACAATTTGGGTATGCCCACCACTTATGGTGAGGGCTAAAAAAGGAAAACTTGGCGGCTCTTGCCCCTTGGCCTTTATAAAATGTGCCAATATATGGGCCTGCATGTGGTTTACATCCAAAAGTGGAATGTCTAGACCAAAGGCAAAAGACTTTGAAAATGAGGTGCCCACAAGCAATGAACCCATGAGTCCAGGACCTCGAGTAAAGGCTATGGCGCTTAGTTGTTTTTTATCGATATTTGCTTGCTGTAATGCCTGGTGAACAACTGGTACAATATTTTGTTGGTGTGCTCTAGAGGCAAGCTCTGGAACCACACCTCCATAGGCCTCATGAATTTTCTGTGTAGCCACAACATTGCTAAGTATAACATCGTTGTTAATCACGGCTGCAGCCGTGTCATCACAAGAAGATTCAATACCTAGTATGTAACAGTTTTTTTCCATCAACCTCAATTTGGGCACATTTATTGGTTGTAAAATTATAACTTTAATAGCGTATCAAAAAATTAAGAAATATAATAGTTCGTTTACTGGTAGCACTTATGTTGCTGCTGCTGCTATTGGCAGTTGTTTTTTCTTTACCCAGTGTACAAACCACCCTAGCCGGCAGGCTAACAAATTATCTCAATACTACCTATGACATACAAATTGGTATTGATAGGGTAGGGCTTAATTGGAAGGGTGCTATAGATATCCGAGACCTCTACATCAAAGACCATCATCAAGACACATTAATTTATGCAGCACAGGTGCAGACCAGTGTGTTAAGTTTTTCTAATCTTCTTGATAAACAGGTGTCTTTGGGTGATGTGAGGCTCTTCAACACCAAGTTTTTTGTAACAAAATACACAAATGAAACCAGAGATAACATGTCTATATTCTCTGGAAAATTAAGTGCCAAGTCAAAATCCAACACACTATTTAAACTCAATGCCCAAGATGTTTTTATTGAACGCAGTGCCATTAAAATTACCGATCAAAACCAAGCAAGACCTCTGTTGTTTGATCTTACCAATGTTACTGCCGCTGCCAAAGATTTAAACATATTAGGGCCAGATGTGTATGCCAATATAACCGCTCTGAGTCTTTCTAGTAAAAGAGGTTTTCAAATCACAGGGCTTAGTGCTCAATTCGCATACACAACCCAGCAAATGACCCTAAAAGACATGCAGCTCACCACTGTAGAGAGTACTTTAAATGGGGACCTGGTTATGGATTATTCTAGCAAGGGCTACTCAGATTTTTATAATTCAGTAGTATTTAAAGCAAGTTTCAATACCTCTGTTTTGGCAACCAATGACCTTAATGGCTTTTATTATGAGTTTGGCCCTAATCAAACCATTGGTTTTAAAGGAAATTTTGATGGAGTCTTAAATGATTTCTCGTTCACTGATGCTACCCTTACAACAGCAAACACAAGGGTAGCGGGTGATTATTATTTCAAAGATATTTTAAAAGGCAAAAAGGCTTTTGCAATAAATTTCAGGCGTCACAATATCACAACGAGTTACTATGATTTACGTCGTTTTTTACCAAACATTCTTGGTAGGGTACTGCCCCAAGAACTCGGTAAACTCGGAGTATTTAACTACCAAGGCACCTCAAAAATAAACAGCAGTAGTTTTACTACAACCGCTAATTTTAAAAGTGATATTGGAGCTGCCCAGGCCAAACTCACAATAGATGATTATACAGATGTGGCCCTTGCTAGCTATAAAGGTGATATTACCCTATCCTCCTTTGATCTTGGCGCTTTGACAAAACAGCCCTCTTTAGGAATGGTATCTGCAAATTTAAGTATTGACGGCCAAGGGTTTACTCAAAAAACGGTTGATACAGGCCTTAGCGGTGTAATTTCTTCATTTTCTTTTCAAGGATACGAATACAAAAACATAACACTCCAAGGCGCCCTAAAAGACCCAGTGTTTAATGGAGATCTTTCTATTAACGACCCTAATTTACAACTCGATTTTAAAGGCCTTGTTGATGTTTCAGAGTCATTTAATCAGTATGATTTTAGGGCAGATGTACACTTTGCCGAATTAAATAAACTACGGCTTGTTACCAGAGATAGCATCTCTGTTTTTGCAGGTAAAGTGGTTGTAGACATGGATGGAACCACCATAGATGACAGTGTGGGGTCCTTTTCATTTCAAAAAACATTTTACCAAAATCAGGCCGATGATTTTTATTTTGATGATTTTAAAATAACTTCTTCATTTCAAGACAATGAGCGCATTATTGATATAAATTCACCAGATATATGTGATGGTCAAGTTTCTGGAAATTTTTTAATAAAAGATATTGCCAATTTATTTAGAAACGGGTTGGGTAGCATTTATGCCAATTACATTGCTACAGAAGTAACCACAAATCAATACATAGATTACGATTTATCTATCTACAGCAAAATCATTGAAGTTTTTGTACCACAATTACAAGTGGGAGAAAACTCACGATTAAAAGGTTCTGTATCCTCAGACAAATCTAAATTTCAGCTAGATTTTAAATCTCCAGAATTGCTTTTGTTTG
>CATEMS010000044.1 GCA_949507465.1 Flavobacteriaceae bacterium | reverse complement strand
CTTTTAAGGTGGTATTGTGTTGTAAAGCATTTATAACCCTCTGGGGTTAGGTAGAAGTCTCCTTCTTCCAATTCTATTTTTTTCTTTGGAAATAACACCCAACAAAAATACGCAAAGTTGTTAGTATAAATAACTTGATTTTCTGTGGCTATACTATTTGCTGCTTTAAATGTTAAAAATAAAATAGAAACATTCATGTTTTGTAAATTTGCTCTGTATTTTTCTCTGTAAAGAGTCAGCATATTTTAACAATGAATCAAAATATAGATGTTTCTTCTCTTGGGTGTGATGTTCGCTTATCTATAAAGAGGGAAGACCTGTTACATCCTGTTATCTCAGGTAATAAGCTCAGAAAATTAAAATATACCATTGCTCATGTGTTACAGAGGTCTCAAAAATGCATGCTCACTTTTGGGGGTGCATACTCAAATCATATCGCTGCCCTAGCCGCTGCAGGGAAATTGAATAAGTTAAAAACCATTGGTGTTATAAGAGGTGAAGAGCTTGCAGGGATCTATATGGAAAATCCAACATTGCGTTTTGCAAAGCAGCAAGGGATGCACCTTGTCTTTGTTTCAAGAGCGCAATATGCTTTGAAAGATACTCCAGCATTTTTAAAATCCCTACACGAAAACTATGGTGATTTTTATATGGTACCGGAGGGTGGCACCAATGAGCTGGCTGTGAGAGGATGTACAGAAATCTTAACACCACAAGATACCCAATATGAATACATCTGTCTTTGCACGGGTACCGGGGGTACATTAGCGGGTGTTGTGTCCTCGTTAAAGGAGCATCAAAAAGCTATTGGTTTTTCTGCGCTCAAAGGAACATTTCAAGACCAGGTAGTTTCAAAATATACCTCCAATACAAACTATAGCATAACAGATGCGTATTGTTTTGGTGGATATGGCAAGGTGGATCCTGTGTTAATAGAATATATAAATACCTTTAAAAAAACCTATGGTATTGGTTTAGATCCTGTGTATACAGGTAAATTACTGTACGGAATTTTTGATCTTATTAAAAAGGGTTATTTCAATAAAAATAGCCGTATTTTAGCACTACATACTGGCGGAATGCAAGGTGTTGCTGGTATGAACCTAAAACTTAAAAAAAAGAATTTACCCCTAATTAATGTGTAATATGTATCACAGAATCTCAATAGTGTGTGTTATTTGTCTTGTTTTGTTATCGAGTTGTAGGGCCAAAAAAAACAGCATTTCTGCAACTCCAACTAATAAGATTTCTCAAAGTAACACTAACAGAGGCCAACAAAGAATTTCAGAAAAACAGGCCACCCCTCCTGCGGCTAAAAAAAGTTACACCAATGTTGTTGAAGATTATATTGATCAATTTAGTGACATAGCGATGCAAGAGATGAAGCAGTATGGAATTCCTGCCAGTATTACCCTAGCCCAAGGGATTTTAGAGAGTGGCGCTGGACAAGGCACCCTAAGCATAAGAGCAAACAATCATTTTGGTATCAAGTGCCACAGCGCTTGGCAGGGAGATTATATTCATCACGATGATGACAAGGATCAAGAGTGTTTTAGAAAGTATGTAGATGCAAAGTACTCCTACAGAGATCACTCTTTGTTTTTAACAACAAGAGGTAGGTACAGTTTTTTGTTTGATCTATCAAAAAAAGATTATAAGGGATGGGCCAAGGGATTAAAAAAGGCAGGATATGCAACAGATCCAAAGTATCCCAACAAGCTAATTAGCATCATAGAGAGATACCAACTTCATGATTTTGACAAACAAGCCCTAGGATCAAAAAGGAGTAAGAGAAAATCGAAAAACAAATCAGAAAAAACGTCATTAAAAACTTATACTGTTTCAAAGGGAGATACACTATATAGTATTTCCAGAAGGTTTGATATTTCGGTCGAGCAATTAAAAAATTACAATAATTTAAAAACTACTACTTTATCTATAGGACAAAAGTTGTATGTAAAAGACTCAAAAAAATAGTAGATGATATACAAGAGAAGTAGTGCGCTTTTTGCCGAGGCAAAAAAAGTAATTCCAGGAGGTGTGAATTCTCCAGTGCGCGCTTTTAAAGCTGTAGG
>CATEMS010000043.1 GCA_949507465.1 Flavobacteriaceae bacterium | reverse complement strand
TTTGTTACCGTATTTAACCATTAAGCTAGGTAAAAAACGAAGTGGTTTTGTTAAATAGTATAATGTGCGGTGTACTTTTTGACTTATATCTTGGTGCCTAGTGCAATAAGGTGATGCGTACTTTTTTCTTTTTCAAACGTGTATTATTGGTTTTTTCAATAACACTCAGAGCCCTTTGTTTTGGAATTGCAACAAAGGCACAATCTTGTTTTAATTCTATCACACCAAGTTCATCAGATTTAAGCCCACCTTGTTTAAAAAAAAGCCCTGCAATATCACCTTTAGATATTTTATCTCTCCTACCTCCAGATATAAACAAGGTAGCCCATTTTGGAACTATTTTGGTTTGCTTATCCTGCAGTTGTATTACTTTTTTGGAGGATATAAATTCTGGTAGATGCTCACCTGTCCATTTCAATACATAGGCAGTACCAAGGGCATTCATTCTTGCTGTTCTGCCATTTCTGTGAGTAAACTCCTCGCGTTTTAATGGTAATTGGTAGTGAATTATAAAATTTAGCTCTGGGATATCCAAACCACGTGCAGCCAAATCGGTAGCAATGATAATTTGATGTGTACCATTTCTAAACTTAATCAATGCTCTTTCTCTATCTATTTGTTCCATGCCTCCATAAAAGTGACCATGAGGTATATGCTGCTGTTTAAGGTAATCACTCACATAGTTGATTGTATTTTTGAAATTGCAAAAGATAATACCAGGTTTATTTCCGATGTGATATAAAAGATCAACCAGCGCTTGTAATTTATTCTTATCCTTGGAAGCAACTATTTCAATAGACAGGGCGTTGGTCTTTGTATGTAAATAGTCTATGGTGACTTCATTTTCTATACCAACAAAACTAGGGATTTTAATATGCTGAGTTGCAGAAGTTAAAATACGTTTTTCTAGTGCTTGGAGATTTCCTAAAATTTCTTGCATTTGTGTTACAAAACCAACCTCTAGAGATTTATCAAATTCATCAAGGACCAAAGTCTTGATAGAGATGGTCATAAAAGTCTCTCTTCGCAAATGATCTGCAATCCTTCCAGGAGTACCTATAATGATACTTGGGGTGTGTGCAAGATCTATTTTATCTTTAGAAATAGGCCTGCCTCCATAAATAGCATTTACTTTATAGCCTGAGCCCATCTGCCGTATCACCTGTTCAATTTGTAGAGCCAGTTCTCTGGAGGGCACTAGAATTAAAAGCTGTACCTGTTTACATTCTGGGTCTAATGCTTGTATAGTTGGTAACAAAAAGGCAACGGTTTTTCCTGTTCCAGTGGGAGACAGTAACACGGTATTAGCAGCACTGGCAATAGCAAGAACAAACTCTTCTTGCATTTCATTTAATGAAGTAATGTGTAGCTTGGCAAGAAGTTCTTTTTGTTTTTTTTTGGGGTGGGACATAACCAGGTTAGATTTTCTAGCACATTGTGAATCCAAATTAGTAGCTAGTAGTTTCCAAAGATATTCAAAAAGTTATCCTTCATCCTTTAATGTAATTTATAATTACAAAAAAACTGCTTGCATAAGATTCCTTCTCAACAAGCAGTTCAAAAAAAAATTACTCGATAGTTACATCAAAGGTTGTAGTAATATCAGTTTCTCCACCTGCACTATCCAAACCATCATTTGGCTTTACTGGCTCATGACGTAATGTTACTATTAAGTTACCTTCACTAACAGCACCAGTTTCTAGAATGATACTTACCCCTAGTGGATTTCCGTTAGAATCTTCATCTTGGTATTCAGTTGTTATGTTCAAGCCATTACTCACCGTATAAAAAACTTGGTGCTCATCAGCCTCCTCAATTACCTCGTTAGTAATCTCTTCGGCAGGTGTTTCAGTTTCGTTTAAGAAACGAACAGCTCCTTGGTACTGAGTATTTTCATTGAAACTTCCTGTAATGATTGTTACTGGTTCATCTGGACCATCACCATCAAGATCTTGAGTTGTCAAGACTACTTGATCACCACTCTCTGGTGTTAGGGTTAGAATTACAGTTGTTATCACTTCTTCCTCGTTGATAACAACTGGTGTATCATCATCACTACAACCTATCATTGCGATTGCTAGTAAAGCATACATTGAACATGTTTTTGTTGTTTTTAGTTTGAAATTAGTAATTGAATTGAATTGTAACGTTTTCATTTTGTTAGAATTTAGATTAATAATTATATGAAAGTTGAAGGGTAATATTTCTGCCCACATCATCCCCGTAGTAACGCAAACGATTTAGGTAGTTTCTGTAGGAGGTATCAAGCATATTATTTACATGCAAACCTATATCTAGTCCCTGAAGTACAGAGAAACTTGCATTAAGGTTGAGTAAATGATACCCGGGCGGCGGGGTGCTCACATCAACAGTTTGTGTGGTTTCTTGCAAGACAACCTCAAAATTTGTGTCTGGAAACTCATTTTGTGCAAACACATAATGACTCTCCAGGGAAACCTTAAGATTATTATACTTTAAATTGCTATACATCAAACTATTTTTAGTACTAACAGATGGCATGTTAATAAGAGGTTCTTTTTTTGTCACGTCATATCCCTTTAAAAAAGAAAATTGATGCAGTAAACTTAGATTATCTCTGAGTGTTAGTGATGCATCTAAATCAACACCAAAAATCTGTGCCTTGGTTTGTCGGTATTCCCAAACTTGAAAGTTGCCCCTAATGGTTTGTCTTATACCTGTGGGTTCAATAAGTATATAGTTATCAATTGTATTGCTGTAGGGCGTAATTGTAAAATCCAGATTTTCTGCCCTTTGTTGTAGGGTTAATGAAACCTTGTGGGCAGTCTCTGAGCCAAATTGCAAATCTCCAATTTCTATTCTTGAAGCACTATGGTGCAAGCCCTCACTAAATAGCTCTGAGGGGTTTGGAGCCCTCGAGGCTATAGCGTAGTTAGCAAAAAGCATATAAGATCCAAAGGTGTGTTTAAAACCAAGGGTAAGGGCAGGGTTTGTAAAGTTTAATTTCGGATTGGTAAGTATTTGATTACCAGACTGCTGAATTACTAAATCAGAAAATTGAGTATCATACCCTCTTTCTTCCCAAAAAGATTGGCGGTAAAATTTATACACATCCATATAAGTATGGTCAAGTCGTAAACCAGCCTCAAAGAGCCATCTAGAATTTAATGTATAATTCCCAGTTATATAAGCTCCAAAATCATATTTAGTGTAATCTGGTATAAGACGTCTTACACCTGTTAGAGGATTTGCAAAATTAGTTTGATAAGCTCCAATAAGTCCCGCTTCATACTCAAATTTGTCTTTAGCCTCAGAGCGGAAGTCTACTTTTAAACTTTGGGTTTTTAATACCAAATCTACAGATGGCTTGTCTTTATCATCACCTCTTCGAATATCAAACTCTAACCTATTGTTTTGTTGATAGTCATACTGAAAATAAAACCTTCCAATTCCCTCTATATCTTTGTGAGCATTGATTCTAGCTAAGTGGTGGGTAACATCTTGCCTTGGTACTCCAATGGTATAGGTGAAATCCTCAATTATTGAAGGTATTGGATTAGAGATTGCTTGTACCTGATCTTCTGCCCCGCCAATATGAGAGGCGCGCAGAATTCCAACTTCATTTTTAAAGTAAGAATAATAGGCATCTACTGCATAATCAATTCTGTTGAATCCCAGTCGGGCTGACATATTGCGTTCAAAAACTCCTGTATTACTCAATATATAATCTGGAGCGTTGAAATCTCCAAACCGTTTTGCAGCTGCTTGTAAAGAGGTATACCAACCATTTTCATAGCTCTTGGTTAAACTTGATGTTGCAGTACCTCCTCTACCGTTAGTAGCGCCACTTATTATGGTTTTACCATAAAGTGAATCTAAAAGAGCAACCTTTGGAGCTGAAGATATGATGACACCTCCAATAGCATTCCCACCATACTTTAATGCCCCTGCCCCTTTAATTACTTTGATACTTCCTGCTGTATTGACATCAATGCTAGGAGCATGTTCTGCACCCCACTGTTGATCTTGCATTTGTACACCATTGTTGATTAGAACAATACGGCTACTGTGAAGACCATTTATCATTGGTTTAACAACTGTATTACCAGTATTAAGAGAAGAGACTCCACTTATAGTGTTTAAAATATCTCCTAATGAACCACTACTAAAGGATGCAATTGTTTCTTGATTTAAGGTATTTTCAAATAATGTTTTTGTTTCTCTGTAGGTTTTATTTCCACTTATAATTACTTCATTTAGCGATTCTAAGTGGTGTTCTAACTTAAAGGTTTTTTGAACATCTGATTGTACCTCAAGGCTAAAAATTTTAGTAGTACACGATGGGTGAGAAACCTGAAGATTATACGTACTATCACAAAGAAATTTGACGCTAAAATTTCCATCCAGATCGGTCTGAACCGCAGCTCCAGTTTGAGTAACTATAATGGTAGCTCCTGAAAGTTTTGAGCCATCATGTATGTCTAATAGGGTACCTGTTAATGTGTTATTACACTCTTGTGAAAAAGAGTGCATACTGCTAAATAGCAGAAGTAATAACGCAAGTAATCGCATCACATTCTTTTTAAATTTTTAAATACATTAAATCTTTAAGAAAGTATGCTAGGTGGTGCGCGTAATTGCTTTGAGGTTTTTTTAATTGAAAATAAAGGTACTACAGCGAAAGTAACTTCTGTATTGAGAGAAATTAATACAAATGTGCTGCGGTAATTATCAGGAAGTATGTATTGGAAACTAGAGCTATAAAAATCACAGCTGTGACACTCAGGTGTGTCTTTATGTAAATGTGTAGTCTGCTCATTGCACACTTCATGCTCATGATTTTCAAACAAATGAAAAAATTCAACGCTTGTGGGTAGCATTAGTGCAAACACAAGAGCAATAACTCCAAGGTATTTTGAAATGTGGTTTTCTAAGTACATAACTCAAATGCAAAAGTACTACTTACAAAATTATTAATCTTGTAATTCTTAATAATAATGACATGTCCCTACCCTATTTTGTATTGTGAAGTAGTTTATATATTTAAACAATATCAAACGTGAGTGTTTTACTACCTTTGTAATATAATGAGCTGTTTGAATGAGGACTGAAAAATTGAGAATTTTATTTATGGGCACACCTAGTTTTGCAGTAGGTGTATTAAAGACCATCGTTAAAAATGGTTTTAATGTTGTTGGTGTTATTACTGCACCAGACACTCGCAAAGGCCGTGGCAGAACCCTTCAAGGCTCTGCTGTAAAGCAATACGCAATTAGTGAAGATATTCCTGTTTTACAACCCACTAATCTTAAAGATCAAACCTTTTTAGAGGCTCTAAAAGCGCTTTCTGCAAATCTTCAAGTTGTAGTGGCCTTTAGAATGCTTCCCAAAGTAGTATGGGAAATACCAAGTTTTGGTACATTTAATTTACATGCCTCATTATTGCCACAATATCGAGGCGCTGCTCCTATAAACTGGGCTATTATCAATAAAGAAAAGACTACAGGTGTGACTACTTTTTTTATTGATGAAAAAATTGACACTGGAGAAATCATCCTCTCTAAAGAGATAGATATATCAAAAACAGAAACCGTAGGTAGTTTACATGACACGCTGATGGCTCTAGGAAGTGAAGTGGTAATCGACACAATAAAACTTATTGGTAATTCCGCTACTTATCCTGTAAAGCAACCTCTTGGTGATGACTACCTAAAATTGAATTTAAAACAAGCACCAAAACTTACACCCATAAATACGTACATTCAATGGGGCAGCTCTGCAGATTCAATAGATCATTTTGTAAGAGGCCTTAATCCGTATCCTGGTGCATGGAGTTATCTCAAACAAGGTGA
>CATEMS010000042.1 GCA_949507465.1 Flavobacteriaceae bacterium | reverse complement strand
CATAACATCACCACCTTTACGGATTTAAAAACAGGGGTTGAATATGCTAGCTTGGTGGTTGAGGCAGCTACAGAAAACCTTGATTTAAAACTAAAGATATTTAGGGATTTGGAAGCTTTTTGCCCAGATGATACTATCATGGCAAGTAACACATCATCAATTTCAATTACACAAATAGCAGCAGTGACAACCAGACCAGATATGGTAATTGGGATGCACTTTATGAATCCTGTTCCAGTAATGAAACTGGTAGAAATCATTAAAGGATATAACACCAGTGACCAAACCTACGATACGGTAGCAGCTATCTCAAAAAGACTCGGAAAAACTCCAGTAAAAGTAAATGATTATCCAGGTTTTGTAGCCAATCGGATTTTAATGCCAATGATTAATGAAGCCATAGAAACACTTTACAATGGAGTTGCTGGTGTAAAAGAAATAGACACCGTTATGATCCTTGGAATGGCACATCCAATGGGACCTCTTGCACTTGCAGACTTTATTGGGCTTGATGTGTGTCTGTCTATTTTAAATGTGATGAATGATGGATTTAAAAATCCAAAATATGCGCCATGCCCACTATTAGTTAATATGGTTAGGGCAGGTAAATTTGGTGTAAAAACCGCAGAAGGCTTTTATGATTATACCAACAATAGAAAAGCTATAGATGTAGCTAAAATGTTCTGTTAATACAGTTTTGATTTGTAAAACACATGGCAGAGATAAAACCATTTAAAGCGGTGCGCCCTTCGCGTGACAAGGTAAGTCTTGTTGCTTCTAGGTCTTATGATAGTTATACCCCTGAGCAAAGAGAAGCCAGGTTAAGAGACAACCCTTTTTCTTTCTTACATGTGGTTAACCCAGGTTATAAATATGCTCAAAAAATTGAAGGAGAACAAAGGTATAATTTAGTGCGTAATAGATACCAGGAGTTTAAAGAGGATGGTGTTTTTATCCAAGAGCAAGTTCCTTGTTACTATATCTATAAAATTGTCAACCGTCAAGGTGTAACTTTTAAAGGTATTATAGCGGCAGCAAGCACCCAAGATTATGAAAAAGACAACCTAAAAAAACATGAGCAAACTCTTGAGTACAAAGAAGAAATTTTTGTCAACTATCTAAAAGCCGTAGGTTTTAACGCAGAGCCAGTATTAATTACCTACCCAGATAATGAGGCATTAGATGGTATCATTGGTTCTGTGATGCAAACCAGACCAGAGTATGAATTTACTACCACCTACAGAGACACCCATTACCTGTGGCCTTTGAGCGATTCACAGCTTGTATCAAAGATTTCTAGGTTATTTGAGCAGATTCCTAAGCTATATATAGCAGATGGTCACCACAGAAGCTCTTCCTCTTGTTTGTTGGCTCAAAAGCTTGCTAAAGAAAATAAGAAGCATCAAGCAACAGAACCCTACAACTACTTTATGAGTTTTCTAATCCCAGAGAGTGATTTAAAAATAGTTGAATTCAACAGGCTTATTAAAGATTTAAATGGGAGAAGCAAAGAAGAATTTTTAATTGATTTGGATTCTTCATTTAGAATTGAAAATAGAGGCCAACATTTTTATAAGCCGACAAAAAAACATCATTTTAGCATGTATTTAGATGGTGAGTTTTATTCACTCTACCTCAGAAAAGAAGCCTACCAAATTAACAATGCCCTACAAGCCCTAGATACTCAAATTTTATACAAATTAATCTTTGAACCCATACTGGGGATTAAGGATGTAAGAAATGACACCAGAATTGAATATTCAGACGGTAAAAAAGACATGACACATGTAAAAACAATGGTAGATTCAAAAGAGTTTGCTGTTGGTTTTGGCATGTTACCTGTGACCACACAAGAGATGAAAAAAATAGCAGACCAGGGATTAAAAATGCCTCCAAAGAGCACTTATATAGAACCCAAATTAAGAAGTGGAATTACTATTTATGAATTTTAAGTAGTACATAAAATCAATTGATACCTCCTGGTAAAACGTATGTGAATGAGTATTTCAGAAAATATTGAAAAATACCAAAATGCCCTCCCTGAAAACACAACGCTAGTTGCCGTTTCTAAAACCAAACCTGTGCCTATTTTAATGCAAGCTTATGAAGCTGGCCAAAGGGTCTTTGGTGAAAATAAAATACAGGAAATGGTCTCAAAATGGGAAGAGATGCCCAAAGATATTCAATGGCACATGATTGGACATGTACAAACCAATAAGGTAAAATATATGGCCCCTTTTGTGGATTTAATACATACGGTAGACAGCCTTAAATTACTAAAAGAGATAAACAAACAAGCCGCCAAACACCAAAGAGTAATCAAGTGCTTATTACAAATTAAAATAGCAAAAGAAGAGCACAAATTTGGTTTGCATCAAACAGATGCATGGCAATTACTAGCCAAAGATATTCAAGACACACTCCCGCACGTTTCTATAGTAGGGCTTATGGGAATGGCAAGTTTTACAGATGATAAAACACAAATAGAAACAGAATTTAAAACACTAAGCAACCTGCATCAAAAATTTATCAAACAACACCCACAATTAACTATTTTAAGCATGGGAATGAGCGGTGACTACACCCTTGCATTAGATCATGGAAGTACTATGGTACGTATTGGAAGTTCTATTTTTGGAGCTAGGAATTATAACTAAGAACTTAGATATTGGAATACGCAGTTTTAGATATAGAAACTACCGGGGGAAAGTATAATGAAGAAGGCATCACAGAAATTGCAATCTACCGTTTTGATGGAGATAAGGTAGTAGATCAATTTGCAAGTCTTGTAAATCCAGAAATACCTATACAACCCTTTGTGGTAAAGCTCACTGGAATTAGTAAGGCCATGTTACGTACAGCCCCAAAATTTCATGAAGTTGCAAAACGCATTATAGAAATTACAGATGGTGCTATTTTAGTGGCACACAATGCCCATTTTGACAATAGAATTCTTACCACAGAATTTGACAGATTAGGCTACAACTTTGATAAGCAAACACTTTGTACGGTAGAACTGGCTAAACAACTCATGCCAGATATGCCCTCCTACAGTCTAGGGAAACTCGTTCAAAGTCTAGGGATACCAATTACCAATAGACATCGTGCATCAGGAGACGCACTAGCAACCGTTGAACTTTTCAAACTTCTTCTTCTCAAGGATGCGAAAAAAGAAATAGTACAACAATACATTAAAGTAAATCCCAGAACAAATATAGATTCAAAATTACTCGAGTTAATCAAAACAGCACCTACAGATATTGGCGTGTACTACATGCACCGAGAAGATGGTACCATTATCTACATTGGAAAAAGTAAAAACATACAAAAAAGACTGACCCAACATTTCACAAACGATACAAGAAAATCTAAAAATATTCAACGTGAGGTTACAGCCGTAAGTTATGAGAAAACAGGAAATGAACTTATTGCACTGCTAAAAGAAAGTGAAGATATAAAACAACTTAGCCCAAAATATAACAGAACCCTCAGAAAAAGAAACTTTAACGCACAACTTACTTCCTTTACAGATCAAAAAGGATATATAAATCTAAAGATTGAAAAGGTCGATGCCCGTAAAAAAGCCATTACTACCTATAACAGTCTTCAATCTGCCAAGAACCATCTTGAGAATAGTATTGGGAAATATGCTTTGTGTAAAAAACTTGGAGGCCTTCAAAATACAGATAATGCATGCTTTAACTACGAAATAAAGGAATGTCTTGGAGCTTGTATTGGGAAAGAGAAACCAGAGACTTACAACAAAAAAGTAACAGCGTTTTTAAGCAACTATAGCTATCAAAACCAACACATGCTTATCATAGACAAAGGAAGAAATCCCCAGGAGAGATCTGTCATATTTATTGAAAAAGGCATCTATAAAGGGTTTGGTTATTACGCCTTAAATCATCAAATTACCAACCCAGAAATTTTAAAATCTATTATAAGACCTATGCAAAATAATAGAGATGCCCAACATATTTTGCAGTCTTACCTTAGAAGACGTAAAGTCATTAAAATTATAAATCTAGAACCAAAGTAACCGTGTTTATATAAACTTCACTACATTTAACTCAGTAAAACTTTAAGATTGACAAAAAAAGATTTAAAAAACAAATTACACATTATTATCGCTGAGGCAGATACTCCCATGGGTAAACTCTTTGATGTTGTGTTACTCATACTAATTTTAGTAAGTGTGATTCTAGTCATGCTAGAGAGTGTTGCGTCTATAGATGCGAACTATCATGACCTTTTGTATTTTGGAGAATGGATCATCACCGTATTCTTTACCATAGAATATATCCTTAGAATCATTAGTGTAAAAAAGCCGTTGAATTACATTTTTAGTTTTTATGGAATCATAGACTTCCTCTCCACCATACCTCTTTACGTGTCGTTTATATTAGCTGGAAGTAATGCTTTACTTGCAGTAAGAGCACTCAGACTTTTGAGGGTTTTTAGAATTCTTAAGATTACCCGTTATATGGGTGAGGCCAACAAACTAAGTCGTGCACTAAGAAATAGCAAAGCAAAAATACTGGTTTTTTTATTTGCAGTCTTAATTTTATCAATCATTGCCGGGACCATTATGTATCTCATAGAAGGAGAGCAAAGTGGTTTTGTGAGCATTCCCATTAGTGTGTATTGGTGTATTGTTACCCTCACCACTGTTGGATTTGGTGATATTGCTCCGGTAACACCTCTTGGACAATTTATAGCTGCAATCATTATGATTATGGGGTATGGAATAATTGCTGTTCCAACAGGTATAGTAAGCGCAGAATATGCCAGGAAGAAAAAACCTACAATAAATGATCCAGAGTACATTCATTTAAACACACAGTCTTGTCAAAACTGCAACGAAAATAACCATAATGACCATGCCGCGTTTTGTCATCAATGCGGTACATCCCTCCTTGAGGAAGATTCTTAAATCTGATGTCCAAAAAACCATTACTTATATGTGTTGTGGGAGCAACTGCTATTGGCAAAACAAGGCTTAGTATTGCCCTTGCTACCGCTTTTAATACAGAAATTATTTCTGCAGATTCCCGCCAGTTTTATGCATCAATGAATGTTGGTACTGCCGTTCCTTCTAGCCAAGAACTGGCCGCCGCTCCACATCATTTTATTCAACATAAGAGTATTTTTGACACCTATACGGTTGCAGATTTTGAAAAAGAAGCACTAGCAAAACTACAGATGCTGTTTGTCCAAAAAGATACCGTTGTTCTTGTAGGTGGCTCTGGGCTTTATATCGATGCAGTTGTTAATGGTCTAGATCATTTTCCTGACATCGATAAACAAATAAGAGAGACACTTAACACCCAACTAGATAAAGATGGCCTTTTAATCCTACAACAAGAATTAAAAAAGGTAGATCCAATGTATTTTAAAACAATGGATACAAAGAATCCTAGAAGAGTAATAAGAGCTTTAGAAATTTATAGAGCAACCGGCAAACCCTACTCTAGTTTTCTGAAAGCAAAAGCTGCCAACAGAAATTTTGAAACACTCTATATAGGTCTTACCGCAGAGAGGTCAATAGTCTATCAGCGGATTAACAAAAGAGTAGATATCATGCTAGAAAATGGACTTGTAGAGGAAGCCAAAGAGTTGCTTACTCATTCTAATTTAAATGCCTTACAAACCGTGGGATATAGAGAGTTATTTCAGTACTTTAACGGTACACTTACCCTAGAAAAAGCAGTCGAAGAAATTAAAAAAAATACCAGAAGATTTGCAAAAAGACAAGGTACATGGTTTAGGAAAAATCAAAATATACATTGGTTTGACCACGATTGTGATCATAAAAAAATCATTGAATTTATCAAAGAAAAAAACGCCCTGTAGTAGGGCGTTTTTTACTCTTACGTATGTGATTCTTTGTTACATATCAACCTCGCTTTTAACTACAAGACGGAACCCTTCTCCGTGAATATTTATAATCTCTACATCATCCTCTTTATTAAGGTACTTACGCAATTTGGCAATGTACACATCCATACTTCTTGAAGTAAAGTAATTATCATCTCTCCAAATTTTTATAAGCGCAAGCTCTCTGGGCATAAGATCGTTTTTATGCAAAGCAAGTAAACGCAACAACTCATTTTCTTTTGGAGATAATTTTACAGGATTTTCTTTGTGGAAGGTCAAAAACCGTAGCTTTGAGTTCAAGAAAAAATTACCTATTTGAAACTCAAATTCTTTACTTTCTGCAATAGAATCTTTTGCCTTACGCTGCATAATAGCTTTGATTTTCATCAAAAGAACCTCACTGTCAAAAGGTTTATTGAGGTAATCGTCTGCTCCTACTTTGTAGCCTTTTAATACATCCTCTTTCATTGCCTTGGCCGTAAGAAAGATAATGGGTACATCTTGGTTTTTTTGGCGGATATCTTTGGCAAGTGTAAACCCATCTTTATAGGGCATCATCACGTCCAAAATACAAAGATCATAATCATCTTTTTTAAATTTTTCAAAACCTTCCATACCATTTTTAGCATGTATAACATTGTAGTCATTCATGGTAAGATAGTCTTTAAGAACGGTTCCAAAGTTTGGATCGTCCTCAACTAGTAGTATTTTTTTATTCTCAGTTTCCATACGTTAAGATATTAATTGTAATTTAAATATAAATGTGCTTCCTTTTGTTTTTTCACTTTCAATGGTAATTTTTGCACCATGATCGTCAAGTATTTTTTTTACATAAGACAAACCTAGCCCATGACCCTTCACATTGTGTATATCACCAGTGGGAACTCGGTAAAATTTATCAAATATTTTATCTTGCTCTGCTTTACTCATACCAATACCCTGGTCTTGTATTTTGATAATAATTTTATCTTTAATGCTTTGGGTATACAGATCAATTTTTGGAATCCCTTCAGAGTATTTTACTGCATTATCTAGTATGTTTACAATGACGTTGGTCATGTGCGATTCATTGACATAAACATCTGTTTTTAGCGCTCCTAAATGTGTTTTAACATACCCTCCATTATCTTCAACAATAAGGCCTATGTGTGAAACAGAATCTTCAATAATGTGATGTATATTAAAAGGGCCTTTGGGTAAATCAAGTTCGTTTTTTTCTAAACTTGAAATACGCAACACATCCTCAACTTGACCCAACATTCTAGCGTTTTCATCACGAATCATTTTGATGTATTTAGTAAAGAAAGTTTCATCTCCCTTCACCTTTGGATTTTTTAAAGCATCTAAAGCCAATCCAATAGTGGCGATAGGAGTTTTAAATTCATGGGTCATGTTGTTTAAAAAGTCATTTTTAATTTGAGCAATTTGTCTTTGTTTCACTAATTGACTCAGTGCAGTGTAAAAAGCAATAAAAATAACACTAGTGAAACAAAGAGATAGCATCGACATACCAAAAATTGAAGACCAAACATCTCGATCTTGTTCGTAAAAATTAACATACAATTGATATCCCTGGTTTACGTCATTGTTATCAAATAATGGCACTCGAAAGGTTGTTTGGGGAGAAATGTCAAATTTCTTGGAACGAACTTTGGTAGCCAAGTTGTTACTGTATACTGCAAATTGAAATCCTGATTTCACTCCCCTATCTTCAAGTTGCCTTGAAATACTTTGTTGAATTTCATTGGCTGTTACCCTCAGATGTAAAGGAGTGTTTGCAGATATATTGGCAAATGCATTTTCAAATTGTATTTTTTCATAATCTTTCAATCTAGCAAAAGACTCTGTTTTTATGGTTTGACTCCGAGTCCCATCTACACTTTGTAATACTTTTTGGGTTTTTGTTTTACTGCTAACTTTTTTAAAAACAATACTATCAAAATCTGTGTCTAGAAAACTTGTAGATAATTTGTAATCCTCTTCTAATATTCCTTCAGAGAATATAAAAGAATCATTGGATTTATCGGTGTTAATTTTATAGATTAATTCACTAATACTGATGTGCTCTGGCGCACCAGCCTCAGATAAAATATCACTGTATGTGGTATAGTATTTTTCAATTTCATTTAATTCAATTTCTTCAGATGTGTTGACTAAAACTTGCCTTACATTAGAAATAAACTGGGTTTCTTTATTATCGTAGGAGTTAGAAATCCAGTACCATTGAATACAAATTATCCCAAGCAGAGAAAGCGCCATTAAAGCAACTAGTAAGCTAAAGATTTTTTTATCCATAACTCAAAAATAAGTTTTTAACAAATAGCCTTTCTTGTGTTTAACTTAATAATAACAAAAAAACTATAGATTTGAAATACAGGTACTTAGAAGTATTTTGTGAATTTTTTGTACTTGTTTTTTTGTGCTTGCCATATCAATGTTTTCAATAATATAGCTTGCCAATGGAATTTTCTTTTGATCCTCCCATTGGTTCTCCATACGTTGCTCAATATTACTTAGTGAAGTTTGATCCCTCTTGAGCACTCTATCTATTTTTATGTGTCTGGGAGCGACCACTAAAATAGTAGCATCACACATGGCAAAACCGCCATTTTCAAATAAAATAGCAGCTTCTTTAATACAATAGGGCGCATCCTGCTTTTTGGCCCACTGTTTAAAATCAGAATGAACTTTGGGATGAATAATTGCATTTAAACCTACCAGTAATTCTAGATCATTAAAAACAAGTTGGGCTATATAATCTGGGTTAGGCACACCATTGGTATATGCCTTATCACCAAGCAATGTAATTACTTTTGATTTGACAACCTTCGAAGAATTCAATATCTTTTTTGCCTGAATATCAGAAATATATACTGGTACCCCCATGGCTTTAAAAAGTTTAGAAATGGTTGTCTTACCGCTACCTATACCTCCCGTTAATCCAATTATTTTCATTTAAATATCAATAAATCTATTTTCTTTGTTTCCATTTCTACACCTGTAATATTAGCAGGCTTCTTTTCAATTACAGGGATCATAAAGTTATCTTCTATGTCTCTGGTATTATAGTCACAGATAATGGTAAAATCCTCTGGGGTTATCTCATTAAATTTTGCAACTGGAACATTGCATGCAACACGGATGCTTGCTGGAAGCAATTTAAAATTTCCTTGTAATGGTTGGTTGATCATGGTTACTGGAACCATTAATATTTTTTGAGAAAACTCAGATACCGCCTGTGATAGTGTTACAGTCTTTGGAGAGATATCAACTGATGAATTTGGTAGGGGTTCAATGTAAATTTGCTCAGAGAAAGATGCTGAAATATCAGAGAGTTGCAAGGGGGCTGTAGTAACTGAAAAAATAGTATCCAACAGTTGTTTTGGTCCTGTGATAGAAACAGAATCAGGCTTGATTTGTTTTGCACCCAAAGCATCAAAACCCACAAGGTATGAAACAGAAAGTTGTCCCAAAACTGGAACCTTTTTGGAGCTTAGGGCTTGCAAATTTAAATTGAGCTCTGGTATAGAGAGCTGGGTAATAAAACCATCATTCACGACTTGATTTAGGATAAGTTTTTCGAGCGCAGCACCACCCACACGTGCTGTATTTGTAGTCTCATTAAAATACGTACTTACATCAATGTTAATACTTGGTTTTTTAAAGACATAACCTAAATACTCAAATCTTGTGGCGTTTACATTAAAAGATAAATCCGCTACTGTGTTGTCATCTAACATAAATCCTTTGGGTATATGAACATAGCGTATTGAGACACCTACAGAGCCAACCTCCTTTTTAGAAAACTTTGTTAGCACCCAAAAGAAAGAGGCAAGAAACAAAAAGACAATAAATGCTTTTAGTTTTGAATTCTTGAATCGATTTTTATATGTTTTTACCATCCTATATATGTCTTCTGTAAATTACTTAAAAAATAATCTTGGGAACTGTTTTTGA
The DNA here is from genome assembly GCA_949507465.1 of Flavobacteriaceae bacterium. Lineage (GTDB taxonomy): Bacteria > Bacteroidota > Bacteroidia > Flavobacteriales > Flavobacteriaceae > CATEMS01. The sequence goes on along the minus strand of CATEMS010000042.1, from coordinate 2,964 downwards.
GGGTCTTTTTTAAGCCATTGTATATAGACAACAGACTTAAAAAAACCATATCCATATCCAAAAAACTGAATAAACATAGCTAAAATTGCCATAAAACCAATCACCAAACTTTTTGTTTTTACACTTGCCTCAACAAGTACAATGACCACATAACTAACCAAAGGCAATAGAAATAGCCAATGGTAAAATACACTTAGTGATAAACTAATAAGGGTGAAACACACAAACAATGTAGGCAACCAAAAGGTAATCTTAGCGCCCTGAGGATGCCACTGGTTAAGTATAGGGCGCACCAAACCAAACTTTGTAACTTGTATCATAAAGCTCTTCCAAGAGATTCTACGTTTATGAAACACAGCTATTTTTGGTATAAAAGCAGTTTTAAATCCTGCTTTTAAAACACGGTGTGATAAATCTGGATCTTCTCCAGGATGAATTTTAGCAAATCCTGATGTGGCTTTAAAGGCTTTTCTGGAGATGCCCATGTTAAAACTTCTTGGCTCAAAATGTTGTACTGTTTTTTTACTACCTCGAATACCTCCGGTTGTAAAAAAAGAAGTCATGGTGTGATTAATGGCCTTCTGTATCTTGGTAAAACTATAATGAGCCGTGTCTGCTCCACCAAAACAATCCACATAATTTTGCTCTAAAAAGACACTCACTTGTTGCAGATAATCTGGAGGTAAAAGCACATCACTGTCTAAAATAATGAAGTAATTTCCTTTGGCAAGCTTCATCCCAAAGTTTCTAGAATCTCCAGGACCTGTATTAGGCTTTTGATGATATGAAATATCTAACACATCTTGGTAGCTTGCTATAATTTCTGAGCTACAGTAGGTAGATCCGTCCTCGATGATAACAATTTCAAAAGGGTCATTACTAGTTAAGAGCGTAAAACTCTCTAGCAATTCTTTAATCTGCTGGGGTCTATTGTAAACTGGAATGATAAATGAAAAATGTATTTTCATGTTGTAAAGTTAATCAAAAAAACCACCTCAACTTTCGTTAGGGTGGTTCAACAAATTGTATGTTACAATTTACTTTTTTGTAAAGGTGTCCATAACTTGGTCACTCACACCCATATTTGAAAAGCCACCATCATTAAATAAGTTTTGTAGGGTAACACGCTTTGTTAAATCACTAAACATCGCAATGGTATAATTTGCACAATCTTCGGCAGTAGCATTACCAAGAGGGCTCATTTTCTCAGCATAAGCAATAAAACCATCAAATCCTTTTACGCCTTGACCAGCGGTTGTTGGTGTTGGAGATTGAGAAATTGTATTGACACGTACTTTTTGATCTCTACCAAAGAAATAACCAAAACTTCGAGCAATAGACTCTAGAAAGGCTTTGTTATCTGCCATATCATTATAATCTGGAAACACCCGTTGTGCTGCCATGTAGGATAGGGCTACAATACTTCCCCACTCATTCATTGCATTGTGATTGTACAAGACGCTCATTGTCTTATGAAAAGAAACCGCAGAAACATCCCATCCTTTGTGAGTCCAGTCATAATTTTGGCTTGTATAGGGTTTCCCTTTACGAACATTTACAGACATTCCTATAGAGTGCAGAACAAAATCTATTTTACCACCTAAAATCTCCATAGATTTTAAAACTAAATTTTCAAGATCTTCCACAGAGGTTGCATCTGCTGGTATAATTTTAGAGCCTGTTTTTTCTGCTAATGTCTTAATTTGTCCCATACGCATGGCAATAGGGGCATTTGTTAACACAAAGGTTCCTCCTTCCTCATGAACTCTTTCGGCAGTTTTCCAAGCGATTGAATTCTCATCAAGAGCTCCAAAAATAATTCCTCTTTTCCCTTTCAATAAATTATAAGACATCTTTTATACTTTTAATGGTTGTTTAAATTTGAAACTTTAGGGTGTAAATATACAGTATCCTTTTTTAATTAAGTAATTCTTTTGCATTGGCCAAGGTAGTGTCTGTAATATTTTTACCACCAATCATTTGAGCAATTTCAACAATTCGCTCCTCCTCAGAGAGTTGTTTTAAATGTGTGGTAGTTGTATTGTGTTGATCTTGTTTATAGACCTTGATATGTTGTTGCCCTTTGGCAGCTATTTGTGGTAAGTGGGTAATACTAAGAATTTGCATATGAGAGCTCATCTGGTCCATAATATATGCCATTTTAAGAGCAATTTCTCCAGAGACTCCAGTATCAATCTCGTCAAAAACAATAGTAGGTAATTTTTTGTATTGAGATAATAAAGCTTTTACAGAGAGCATGATACGGCTCATTTCACCACCAGATGCTACTTTTTTTAAGAGCCCAAAATTACCTCCTTTATTGGCTGTAAAATAAAGCGCAAGACTATCTGTACCTGTTTTTTTAAACGTTGGCAGGGTTGTAATCTCTATCTTAAACTTGGCGTTAGGTAGCCCCAATAATGCTAAATAAGATACTAACTTTTGCTCTAATATAGGCACCGCTTCTAGCCTAGTATTATGAAGATCACTAGCAAACTTTAGCAGTGTATCTGAGAGCTTTTGTTTTTGTTTTTCCAGGGTTTGTATGGTGGTGTCTAAATCGAGAGTTGTGTTAATTTTTGAACTTAGCTGTGATTCTATTTCCAGTAACTGCTTTACGCTTGAAACATGATGCTTTTGTTGAAGTCTGTAAAGGGTTTGCAGTAACTGGTCTACTCTAAATAATTCTGCAGGATTTACTTGTAATCCTTCAGAGGCATGTTCAATACTTGAGTTGATATCTTCAAGCTCTATGGTAACACTATGCAATCTATCATACAATTCTTGGTAGGTGGGTGCAAATTTTGAAATAGCGTTTAAAAGGCTTCTTGCGTTTTTGATACGATCTATGATTCCAACGTTTTCTTGAGAAAAAAGCTGATCCAAACCAGCAAAAGAGGCTTGTATTTCCTCTGCATTATTTAGAGTTTGATAATCGGTTTCTAATGCTTGCTGATCTAAACT
>CATEMS010000041.1 GCA_949507465.1 Flavobacteriaceae bacterium | reverse complement strand
ATGTAAATTGTAACGCTGTCCGTCATCTTCAGTTTTTATGACAGCATGCCTGTGAGAGAACGTCCCACGTTCTACATCCTGACCAGAGATTCTAACGTCAAAACCCTCTTGCATTAAAGATGCATAGGCCAACAGCTCTCCCATTGCCCAGTCTAAAGCATTTCCCTGAGTATACTGTTTGTTTCTATCTGCAATAATGCGTTCTATTTTACGCATAAACTTTTTATCTGCAGGTAATGTGGTAATACCCTGGGCTAGTTTGTCTAAATTTTTTAATGAAAATGTTGTGTCTACAGGTGTTAGAATATCATCCAATCTTCCAAGGGTATATCCCTTCCAGTCATCGGCTAGAATTTTAGTGATGACGGTCTTGTCTTTTTTACGTGATGCTTGTAAGTCATCTTCTAGTTCTTCTTTATATTCTAGCTCTAGTTGTTTTACGTATGCTGCATCGATCCTGTTTTGTTTACGTAATTTCTCAGCGTAAATGTCTCTAGGGTTTTGGTGTTTTGCAATCGCTTTGTATAGTTTAGGCTGGGTAAAGCGAGGTTCATCCCCTTCATTATGCCCATATTTTCTATAGCCTAATATGTCTATAAATACATCACGGCCAAATTCAAGCCTAAAGTCTAGGGCAAAACTAAATGCATGACACACCGCCTCCACGTCGTCGGCATTTACGTGTAATACTGGAGACAAGGTTACCTTTCCAATATCTGTGCAATACGTTGAAGAACGAGCATCCAAATAATTGGTGGTAAAACCAACTTGATTGTTTGCCACAATATGTATGGTCCCTCCTGTTTTGTAGCCATCGAGTTGGGCCATTTGTATGAATTCATACACAACACCCTGACCCGCTACTGCCGCATCACCGTGTATTAAAATAGGTAATATTTTGGAGGTGTCTCCATTTAATTTTGTGTCTATTTTTGCTCTAGAAATACCGCCAACAACAGCATTTACGGTTTCAAGATGTGATGGGTTTGGAGCCAAATCCATGCGTACTTTTTTTCCTCCATCGCTCTCTCTAAAACTGGTCCAGCCCATGTGATACTTTACATCACCGTCAAAGAGTTCTGCCTCATCATATTCTTTGGAGTCAAACTCACTAAATATGTCTTCAGGAGATTTTCCGAATATATTTGTCAATACATTTAGACGGCCTCTATGGGCCATTCCTAAAACAAATTGTTCTACCCCCTTATTTGCACCTCTTTCCATAAGGGTATCTAACCCAGGAATAATTGCATCAACCCCTTCTATAGAAAAGCGCTTTTGACCTACGTATTTTGAATGCAAGAAGGTTTCAAAACACAGTGCTTGATTTAATTTTTTTAAAATTTGTTTTTGCTGCTCTATAGAATATTCAGGAGCATTGTCATTGGTGTTGATCCAGTTTTGTATCCATTTAATTTCTTCTGGGTTGCGGATGTACATATACTCTACGCCAATAGAGTTGCAATAGATAGCCTCCAGATGACTTACAATTACCGCTAGGGTTGTTTTACCAAGTCCGATGATAGAGCCTGCTTCAAATTCTGTTTGGAGATCTGATGGTTGTAGGCCAAAATTTTCAAGCCCCAGAGAGGGTTGGTATTTTCTTCTTTCCCTAACAGGATTTGTTTTGGTAAACAAATGACCTCGCGTTCTGTACCCGTCAATGAGTTTTATAACCTTGAATTCATTTAACACATTTTGCGGAACGGTATCTGCACCTGTAATCCCCAGCCCATCTGCAACAGATCCGCTTTCTATACCAAAGTCAAACCCTTGAAAAAAAGCACGCCAACTAGGCTCTACAATATCTGGAGTTTTTAGGTAGGTTGCGTAGAGCTCCGAAATTTGTTCGGGATGGATTGCGTTTAGAAAAGAATATTTATCCATAATTGGGATACTGCGATATTTTAAAACAAGGCAAAAATACAACAAATCCCCAAAATACATCTTTGGAGAAGGTATATTTATAGCACTTTCTAGCTT
>CATEMS010000040.1 GCA_949507465.1 Flavobacteriaceae bacterium | reverse complement strand
AGAAAGATATCTATAACTTGTCTTTGATCTGTACCATAAGGTACATTTTGATAAAACAGTGTTCCTGAAGGAACATCAATAGGAGGTGTTGCTAAATAATCGTTTAAAACAAGCTCAGATAGTGTAGTTGTATAATTTTGTTCAGTGTTTTGCATTTGTGTAGTCTCCTCTGGTGAACAAGAAAATAAAGCACTAAAAATAAATAAGGGAAGTAGGTTTTTCATGGTAAATAAATTTAATTTGTAAGTTTTAGACTACAAATATAAGTAAAATCACAAATAAAACCGATTAAATACTAATATATTCGATGAAATACACTTTTTGAATAAAAAAGTGTTCTAAGAGATACTATTTTTAGAATAGTTTCTCCATTTGTGTAAACAAGCTTCCATATCTTCTGGGATTGGAGCCTCAAAGTGCATAAACTCATTGGTTGTTGGATGAATAAAACCAAGTGTTTTGGCATGAAGTGCTTGGCGAGGTAACACCTTAAAACAATTATCTACAAATTGCTTGTATTTGCTAAAAGTGGTTCCTTTCAAGATTGCATTTCCACCGTAGCGCTGATCATTAAATAAGGTATGACCTATATGCTTCATATGTACACGTATTTGATGCGTGCGTCCAGTTTCTAATTTACAAGAAACTAAAGTTACATACCCAAGATGTTCCAACACTTTAAAATGAGTTACAGCTGGTTTTCCTTTGTGAAGATCGTCCTGGTGTAGGTATACAGTGTTTTGTAATCTATTTTTTGGATGACGGCCTATATGTCCCTCTATAGTTCCTTGCTCTTCTTGCATGGCACCCCAGGCAATAGCAACATATTCGCGCTCAGTAGTTTTATTAAAAAATTGTTTTGACAGATGAGCCATCGCTTCTTCTGTTTTTGCCACAACAAGTAACCCTGTGGTATCTTTATCTATTCTGTGAACCAGCCCTGGTCTATTGCTGCTATTGTTTGGCAAGTTGTCAAAATGAAAAGCCAGTGCATTGATTAAAGTACCGCTATAATTTCCATGCCCAGTGTGAACCACCATCCCAGCTGCTTTATTTACAACGAGAAGAGCATCATCTTCATATACAATATCAATGGGAATATTCTCTGGGGTGAGAAGCATCTCGTAGGGTGGATGCTCAAAACGAACAGTAATAACATCGTTTGCCTTTACCTTGTAATTGGATTTAACTGCGCAATCATTTACAAATATGTTTCCATCCTTAGCAGATTTTTGAATTTTATTTCTAGTAGCATTCTCTACCTTATTCATCAAATACTTATCTATCCTAAGAGGAGTTTGCCCTTTATCGGCTACAAATCTAAAATGCTCGTATAAATCATCACTCTGTGTACCGATATTTTCTGGTCCACTAATTTTCTCCATCTTCATTTTCTGCATCGTTATCTTTCTTTTGGGTTTTGAACCTATTTAAAGAACCATCACCAACTACAATATCTATCAGTGAGGTTTTTTGCAGCTTATCTCCCGTAGCTAGTTTAATGCCTTTATGACGTAATTCAAGTACCTGATCGCTTATATGAGCTTTGGTCGTAACTGTACCAATTTTAAAACCAACAGCCAATAAGGTAGGTTTTCCTTGACGCAAGGTGCGACCTAAAACTTTTGGAATGCTTATTTTAACATATCCTGAAGGATTTAAGGCCAAATAAATTTTACGATCTTGTTTGACCATGTGTCCTGGCTTTGGTACTTGTTCTATGACAGAATACTTTGGATACTGAGGATTATAGTTTGCAGAATCCATTATTTCAACTCTTAATCCTAGCTCCTGTAGGGTGTCATTAACCTGAAGTACAGACATTTTTGAAAGATCAGGAACAGCTATTTGTTGGCCGTGGTTGGTGGTTGATTTAAGCCACCAAAACAACAAAAAAGTAAGTACAATAAGCACTAAGAATGCATATAATACTTGCTTTACAAGGTTGGCTGTAAAAGAGGACTTCATAATTTTAATACATTGACTATTGATCTACAAAAATATGAAACCTAAAGTTAGTATCTTTCTACCTTTAAACAATATTTTTATAAAAGCTTTATATTGCAAACCATAGCAATGGTTTGTTTATAGTATGCTAAGTAATTTATATTTTGTATGGGTAAAAAAATAGTAGCCATCGCCATGGGCGGTTATTCTAGTGAGTTTGAAATCTCTATAAAGAGTGGAGAGGTCGTCTATGATGCTATGGATAAAAACCAATTTGAGATTTATAAAGTACATATACTTAAAAATAATTGGCACTATGTATTTCCTGATGGCAGAAAAGTTTCCGTAAATAAAGAAAATTTTGGATGCTCTTACAATGGCAACACCATAATTCCAGATGTTGTTTTTAACACCATACACGGCACCCCAGGAGAAGATGGTATGCTAGCTTCATATTTAGAGCTTATAAATATACCACAAACAAGCGCAGCTTTTCATCAAGCTGCACTTAGTTTCAACAAGCGTGATTGCCTGAGTGTCTTAAAAAAATTCGGTATCAATTGTGCAGAGTCAATTTACATAAACAAAGGAGATGTTATAGACACAAAAAAAATTATAAATACAGTAGGGTTACCATGTTTTGTCAAACCCAACAGAGCAGGTTCAAGCTTTGGCATAAGCCGTGTACAAACAGCTGAAATGCTTCCAAAAGCCTTATTTGAAGCCTACAAAGAAGACACAGAGGTACTTATTGAGAGTGAACTTGTGGGCACAGAAGTTTCTGTTGGAGTATACAAACATAAAGGAGAAATACAGATTTTAAACCCTACAGAAATAGTTTCAGAAAATGATTTTTTTGATTACGAGGCTAAGTACCAAGGAAAATCACAAGAAATCACACCTGCTAGAATTTCAACTAAAGATAAAAAAACAGTTCAAAAGGTAGCCAAGCAAATTTACCAACTGTTAAATATGAAGGGAGTTACTCGCACTGATTTTATCATACAAAATGGAGTTCCGTATTTCATAGAAATCAATACAACACCAGGACTTTCAAAAGAAAGTATCATCCCAAAACAGCTCAGTGATGCCCAGATATCACTATCACATTTTTTCACGATGCTTGTTATGGATGCCATAGATAATCAATAACACAAGCCTATATTTTGACATTACATCCCCTTGACAAAAAAAAGGATAAAATCAGTATCTTTAGCCTGTAAATAAAGTATCGTGTCAAACACCTTAAAAAAAATAGCCGTTTTTCCTGGATCTTTTGACCCAATAACACTGGGTCATGTTGATATTATAAATAGAGCCTTACCTCTTTTTGACACTATCATTATCGCCATAGGTAGCAATGCAGAAAAAAAACATATGTGGTCTTTGCAGCAAAGAAAGGCTACTATCGAAACTCTTTTTGAAAATAATGATGCCATAAAAGTGGCTACATACCAAGGGTTAACAGCTACTTTTTGTAAAAAACAAGGAGCTCAGTATATTTTGAGAGGGCTGCGCAACTCTACAGATTTTGAGTATGAGAAATCCATTGCCCAGGCCAATGACAAAGTAAACGGGATTGATAGTGTGTTTATAATCGCAAGACCAGAGTATGGTTTTATATCTTCCTCTATTGTTAGAGATATAGCCAGAAATGATGGAGATTACAGCAAGCTCGTTCCCTAGTCTATCATAGTTTTAGTAAGTACACAACGCTAAATCTAAACTTACCTTTGGTTTTTTCTTCTCCTTAACAATGTTAAGACACCCCCTACCACTATCAAAACTAAAGAAGGATAAAAAGTAAGTAGCGTTAAAAGACCAAAACCCAAAGCATTACCTGCATCTATAATAGACAAGGCATCTAAAGCTATTGCTATTAGTAATGGGGCAGATCCAAAAAACAAAAGGCAAAGGCCCACTTGCAATACTTTATGAAGTTTATTCCAGAAAAGTTTGAAACCCATATCTTGTTTTTTATGCTTGACAGTACAGTGAAGATACTACTAATTACCTTATAAAGGGTGGTAAGAATATTGGGTATAAAAAAACTCCGCTAGTTTCCTAGT
>CATEMS010000039.1 GCA_949507465.1 Flavobacteriaceae bacterium | reverse complement strand
TGGTTTTGTTTTTTTAACACTTATTCCATTTACTAATGGGGTATTTACCCCTGAGGTTATTGTTGGGGTTTTTATACTCATTTGGTGTAATGATACCTTTGCCTACATCATTGGTAAATCTCTGGGTAAAACCAAACTACTGGAGAGAGTTTCTCCAAAAAAGACAATAGAGGGGTTCTTTGGAGGACTTATAGGATCTGTTGTTGCGAGTTTCATTATTTTTAATGTTTTATATATTTACACTCTATCTATTTGGATAGCACTTGCTTTTATTATTTCAGTATTTGGATCTATAGGAGATTTAGTACAATCCAACTACAAACGTCAAGCTGGTGTAAAAGATAGTGGAAAGCTAATGCCTGGACATGGCGGATTATATGATCGGCTAGATAGCGCTATTTATACCAGCCCGATTATTTATGCATTTTTACAATTTATAACATATGTTTCATAAAGAAGGATACACAATTATTTTTATTACACTGGCACTTGTAATTACCATGAGCTTGGCTGCAGATTATTTCATTGTGAATAATTACCTAAGAGGCGCCTGTATCTTCCTAGCCATGGTAATGCTAGTATTGGTCTTGCAGTTTTTTAGAAATCCTAAACGAAATCTAAACATTAGTGAAGACCATGTAGTATCTCCTGTTGATGGCAAAGTTGTTGTTATTGAAGAGGTTTTCGAAAAAGAATTTTTTAATGACAAAAGACTACAAGTCTCCGTATTTATGTCTCCTATTAACGTTCATGTAACACGATACCCTGTGGCGGGACAGGTGGTCTTTAGTAAATACCATCCCGGAAAATTTCTAGTGGCTTGGCATCCAAAATCTAGTGAAGAAAATGAGCGCACAACTGTAGTGGTGAAATCTAAAAAATTTGGGGATATCCTCCACAGACAAATTGCTGGCGCTTTGGCAAGACGTATTGTAAATTATGCGAAAAAAGGACAACAAGTTGCTCAAGGGAGCGATAGTGGTTTTATTAAATTTGGATCTCGTGTAGATGTGTTTCTTCCCATTGGTACTAAACTTGATGTAAAACTAAACGATGTTGTAAAAGGAGGAAGTTCTATTTTAGCGTCCCTTTAAAGAAAGTAACCTACAGTAATGACCTCACAGGAAATAGACATTGCATTTAAAAAAGCTGTTGAGAGCGTAAATGAGCACACAGAACCTTTCCCTGCTGACACATTATTAAAATTGTACGCTTATTACAAACGCGCTACAAACTCCTGGCATAATTCAAACAACAGTAAGAAAAAATTAATTTCTGCTTTTAAGACAAATGCACTTTTTCAAGCCAAACACCTCACACAAGATCAGGCCAAGCTAGAATATATAGAAACCTCAATCCATTATTTTTTGTATAGAAAGTAATGGCTAACTAAGATTTTTTATTGAGCGTTCAATAGTTGTAATCTTTGCAAGTGCATCTGCTTCTTTTTTGCGCTCGTTATCAACCACTTTTTGTGGAGCACCACTAACAAATTTTTCATTTTTCAACTTACCTTGTACACTCTTTAAAAACCCTTGGGTATACTTTAATTCTTCTTTTAGCTTTTGTATTTCCTGAGCTATATCAATGGTCCCCAAAATGGGTATAAAATATTGATTAGACTTCACCCTAAAAGTTAAAGCGCCCTCTACTGCGCTAGAGACCTGTGTGATCTCACTAATATTTCCTAATTTTTTTATTACTACATCAAACTGGCTGTTTATTTTCTCTGTATTGATAACAGAAAGTGAAATAGCATCTTTAAAAGCAATGTTTTTTTCTTTTCTAATGGTCCTAATTCCAGAAATCACCTCAGCGGCAAACTCAAAATCAGTCAATAAAGATGTCTGTATCGGAGTTGTTTTTGGCCAATGGTTAACAATTAAGGCTTCTTGAGGTGTTCTTGAAGCAATCGTATGCCAAAGTTCTTCAGTCAAAAATGGCATAAATGGATGTAATATTCTTAGGTTATCTTCAAAGATAGCAATCACACTATCATAGGTTTGTTTGTCTACAGGGGCCTGGTATGCTGGTTTTACTATCTCCAAAAGCCACCCACAAAAATCATCCCATACCAATTTGTAACTTGCCATTAGAGCATCACTAATTCTGTATTTACTGTAATGATCCTCAATCTCAACAAGAGTTTGCTGTAAACGAGATTCATACCACTCAACAGCTATCTTGGAGGATTCTGGTTGAGAAATAGTGGTGTCAATCTCCCAAGATTGGGTTAGTTTAAATGCATTCCATATTTTATTTGAAAATCCTTTACCTTGCTGACAAAGCGCTGTGTCAAACATTAAATCATTCCCGGCGGCAGCACTCAGAAGTAAGCCAACTCTTACCCCATCTGCACTATACGTTTCTATGAGTTGTAGGGCATCTGGAGAGTTTCCCAAAGACTTGCTCATTTTACGACGTTGTTTATCTCGAACTAGTCCTGTTAGGTATACATTTTTAAAAGGTTTTTTACCTGTATATTCATAGCCAGCTATGATCATTCTTGCTACCCAGAAAAATAAAATATCTGGACCCGTAACCAAATCATTGGTTGGGTAGTAATAGCTAAACTCCTTGTTATCTGGATTGTTTAAACCATCAAAAACACTCATAGGCCACAGCCAAGAGGAAAACCAGGTATCTAAAGCATCAGGGTCTTGGCGCAAGTCTGCCATCTCTAAAGATGCGATGTTGGTTTTTTCTTTTGCTAATTTTAAGGCATCTTCTATAGATTCAGCTACAACAAAATCTTCTTTCCCATCACCATAGAAGTATGCTGGGATTTGTTGCCCCCACCATAACTGACGAGAAATATTCCAATCTCTGATATTGGTCATCCAATGACGGTAGGTATTTTCAAATTTCTTTGGGTGTAAAACCACATCATCTTGCTCCAAAACGGCTTTTATGGCAGGTTTTACTAGATCTTCCATTTTTAAAAACCATTGGTCACTCAGACGCGGCTCAATAACTGCTTTGGTGCGCTCACTGGTTCCTACTTTATTGAGATGCTGCTCTGTTTTTACCAAAGCGCCCAATTGTTCAAGTTCAGCTTTTATTTCTGTACGAACCACAAAACGATCTTTCCCCTGATAGTGCAATCCAAAACTATTAAGTGTTGCATCCTCATTAAAAATATCTATAAC
>CATEMS010000038.1 GCA_949507465.1 Flavobacteriaceae bacterium | reverse complement strand
CTTTAGTAGGTTTTGGTTCTTGGTCAGTAACAAGAAGAGCTGCAAGAGAAGGAAGAAATCCTCAAACAGGAAAAACTATTCAAATTGCTGCTAAAAACGTTGTAAAGTTCAAAGCAGGTTCAGACTTACAGACTAGTGTAAACTAACAAACTGTAATCAAACTATAAAGCCCTCTTTGCTCATGCTTAGAGGGCTTTATTATTTTTAAATAAATAATTTTATTTGCTAAAGAATCTATAATGACACTTCTTAAACCAAATAAGGGACTATTACTGGTGGCAAAGCCCTCCATTATTGGAGATGTATCTTTTAATAGATCTGTTATACTACTGGCAGAGCACACCATAGAAAATGGCTCGGTAGGTTTTATTTTAAATAAACCACTAAACCACACACTCAAAGATTTTATTCCAGAGATCAACTCAGAGCTTCCTGTTTATAACGGTGGTCCTGTAGCGCAAGACAATCTATACTTTGTTCATACAATACCTGAACTAATTCCTGAAAGTATAGAAATATCTCATGAAATTTATTGGGGTGGAGAATTTAGTGCTGTTTCTAAATTACTAGCAGATGATAAACTCTGTGAATCGCAAATACGTTTTTTCTTGGGTTACTCTGGGTGGTCTGCCAAGCAGCTTGAAAAAGAGTTAACACGCAACAGTTGGGTAATAACTCCAAATGAGTACAAAAACAAAATTTTTGGCAGTGCCAATACCAATCTTTGGAAAGAAAAAATGTTAGACCTTGGCGGCAGTTATAGGTTATGGTCTAACGCCCCTGAGAACCCCTCTTATAATTAATTTTTAAACAAACTACCCAAGTCTAGCTTTTGCGTTTAGTTTGCCTAATACCTCCATTGCCAGTGTATTGGAGTACTCCTTCTTTCTATATTTTGTTATTGGTTGAATACCACTAACTACATTGGTGATAAATAGCTCATCGGCTTTTTGTAATTCAAATGGAGATATGGAGACCTCTTTAATATCATAATCATACATTTCTGATAAAATACCAAGGAGTTGCTTGCGCATGATACCTTTTAGACAACCATCTTTAACAGGGGGTGTTTTAATGGTTTCCCCTTTTACTAGAAAGAGATTTCCGTTTAAAGCCTCAATAATTTGTTTTTTTTCATTTAAAAGCAAACAATTATCATATCCGTTTTCCTTGGCATAAATACTGCCCAGAACATGTATGATTTTATTATTTGTTTTTAATGATGAGAGTAAACCAGAGGTAATGTAATGATCTTTAAATAGCGCTACCTCATAGTGGTCTTGATTTACCGTGTAAAAAGGGTTTTCTAGCTCACTGCATGCTATGGAAAAGTCGATTTTATTTGTGGTAGGACTGTAAAGACCGCCCTGTTGGCGCCAAACAAGAATTTTAACTCTGTAAGGCTTTACAATACTGCCATTGGCCTCTATGGTTGTTAAAATTTGATTTTCTAAGTATTCTTGAGTGAAATTCATTGGAATCTCCATGCGAAGTATACGCATAGAAGACATAAGTCTGAAGTAATGATCTTCCCAAAAATAAATTTTTCCAGCACTACAACGAAGAGTTTCAAAAACCGCATCACCGTAGTTTAGTCCTCTGTTAGAGACTGCTATTGTTGATTGGTGTTTTTGGAGTATGGTGCCATTAATATTTATCATAAAAAAAACCACTCTAGGTTAATATACAGTGGCACAAATATACAGATATCTATCAATATTTTTAGGTAGACCCCAATATTTGTTTGAGTTCAGAAACCATATTTTCCCATAGCATTTTCCCTTCTTCAACTTCACCATCTTCTGCAAAATCTGTAATCATCAGTGAAACATCTTTGGTTATTTCATCTACTTGAATACGTAGCTCAAAATAATAATCTGTGTCTGCATCCTCTTCCCACCTAAATTTAATACGTTCGGTGTTCTTTTTTGTAAGCAATACAGCTTTTTCTTGGGCACCGTCCCAAATAAACTCAAAATTCTCACCTCGTGAATTTACATTATCAGCATACCATTCTGAGAGTCCAGAGGGTGTAGAAATGTAAGTATACAATAATGAGGGTGAAACTTGTATAGGAATTTCTAATTCGTATTTTATTTTTGCTTCCATTGTTGTTTATTAGTTTGGTCAATATAGATATTTAAAATAAAAATTAAAAGAAAGCGCCCTATTATTTACTCCTAAAAATCGTTACTATACCTCACTTAATTGCTTGAATTGCTTTAGTGCACAATTATCTTCTATACTTAGGTTTGTTTTTTGATCTTTTTTGGGAAGATGTATTTGTTTGTGAATTGCCTTTATTTCTTCGTCCTTTATTATGAGCTTCCTTATTTTCAGCCTTTTTTGATTCAAGTTCATGCAAGGACTCTGTTGGCTCAAATCCAGGAATAACACTACTATTTAATTTAATTTTCAGCAACTTCTCTATTCCTCTTGCATAGGCATACTCATCAATACTTACAATAGAAATTGCTTTTCCACTAGCTCCTGCCCTACCTGTTCGACCTATTCTATGAACATAATCTTCAGGTATGTTAGGCAATTCAAAATTAATCACATAGGGAAGCAGTGGTATGTCGAGTCCACGTGCAGCTATATCAGTAGCTACCAAAACAGATATGCTACCTTCTTTAAAACTGGCAAGAGCTCTTGTTCTTGCCCCTTGACTTTTATTGCCGTGTATAGCCGCTGCTTTAATGGCAGCTTTCTCTAATTTTTTTGAAAGTTTGTTTGCACCGTGTTTGGTTCTGGTAAATACCAAGACTTGTTTCCAGTTTCTTTCTGTAATAAGCTTAATAACAAGCGCTGTCTTTAAGCCCTTATTAGTTTTGTATATAATTTGATCAACTTTCTCAGCTGTGGCGTTTTGGGGAGCCGCCTCAACCAAAGCAGGTTTTTGTAAAAAGCTATTTGCAAGGGCTTTAATCTCTTTAGAG
>CATEMS010000037.1 GCA_949507465.1 Flavobacteriaceae bacterium | reverse complement strand
TTAGAGAGTTTGCGCAAAGTAAAAGGGACTCTGCACTGGGTGGCAATAAACAAAGCTATTGAGGTTGAGGTGAGACTTTATGATAGACTCTTTACAGACCCGTCTCCAGACACTCACAAGGATAAAGATTTTATGGATTTCGTGAACCCAAAATCCCTACAAACAATAACTGGCTATGCAGAGCCAAGCGTAAAGGAATTAAAACCAGAGGATACCGTACAGTTTCAACGTTTAGGCTATTTTACTGTAGACCCTCTAACAACCAAAGATAAAATGGTGTTTAACCGGACTGTTGGCCTTAGAGATTCTTGGGCTAAGCTTACAGAATAAAAAACCCCAACAAAATATGTTGGGGTTTTTTGAATTAGAAGCATCCTTTTTAGAAGACAACACCGTTATCTTCAGAAGCCGAGTCCTTTGGAGGAAGTTTTTTTTGCTTTCTTTTTTTGTTTCCAATACCATTTGCGGCATTTGCTTTTTTCATTTCTTCTCCTATTTGGTTGCTGGCAACAAAACTTGCAATCATATCATTAAGCATATTGCTTCCCGCCTGTGGCGAGTTAGGCAACAAAATCAGGTTTGTGTTTGTTTCCTCTCCTATAGATTGAAGCGTGTCATAGTGCTGGGTAACCACAATAAGAGCGGAGGCTTCTTGGGAGTTAATACCAACATTATTTAACACATCTACCGACTCCTCAAGCCCACGAGCAATCTCCCTTCTTTGGTCTGCAATTCCTTGTCCTTGAAGCCTTTTACTCTCGGCTTCTGCCCGCGCTTTGGCAACAATTTTAATTCGTTCTGCTTCTCCTTCATATTCTGCTGCCACCTTTTCTCTTTCAGCTGCGTTGATACGATTCATGGCAGCTTTTACTTGTACATCAGGGTCAATATCAGTAACCAAGGTTTTAATGATATCATACCCGTAGTTGATCATGGCGTCATTGAGTTCTTTTTTAACCGCAATCGCAACATCGTCTTTTCTTTCAAAAACATCATCAAGCTTCATTTTTGGAACTTCTGCTCTTACTACGTCAAAAACATAAGATGTTATTTGATCGTTTGGGTTTTCTAACTTATAAAAAGCATCGTATACCTTGTCTTTTATTACCTGGAACTGTACCGAAATTTTAAGTTTTACAAAAACATCGTCTTTGGTTTTTGTTTCAACTAGTACATCTAGTTGCTGTACTTTTAGGTTAATTCTTCCTGCAATTCTATCCACAAACGGAATTTTAATATGTAAGCCAGAGCTTCTGCTGCTCAAAAATTTTCCAAACCGTTCTACAACCGCAGCAGTTTGCTGCTTCACAGTAAAAATTCCTGAGAGTATAAAAAAGAGAATAAACGTAAAAAAGGGCACTAGAAAAAGGGTACTTCCCATAACAAAATATTTAAAAAATTAAAACTAGTTGAAGATACAAAAAAACAACAATTTTAAGACTGATTATTGATAAAACTAATGGCGTTTTGTATTCTTGAAATGGTTTGATTTTTACCCAACACACCCGCAATTTCAAAAACATCTGGCCCTTGCATGGCTCCAACCAAAGCAAGCCTTAAAGGCATCATTGCTTTTCCAAACCCCATTTCATTAAAGTTTAACCAGTCTTTAATTTCTTTAGAAATTGTCTCACTGTCAAAGATTGTTTGTTGGTTTAAAATTTCACTTACTTTAACCAAAATTGATGCGGTATCTTCCTTGAAAACTTTTTTTACTGCTTTTGGATCGTAGCTTGTGGGCTGTTCAAAAAAGAAACGCCCTTGCTCCCATAAATCAACAACAAAGATAGCGCGCTGCCTGATTAGAGAAACAATTAATTTAAGATCTAATGTGGTCTTAACCTCCTTTTCCTCCAGAATTCCAGAAAAAAGCGCAGTTAAAGCATCAAGATCTAGCTCTTGAAGGTATTGTTGTTGAAACCATTTTGCTTTGTCTGGATCAAACCTTGCACCACCCTTGTTTACCCGTTTTAAATCAAAATGGGTAACAAGTTGCTCTAGAGAAAACAATTCTTGCTGGGTTCCTGGATTCCACCCTAAAAAAGCAAGCATGTTTAGCACCGCGCTAGGCAAGTAACCCTCTTCTCTGTACCCAGCGTATAGATCTCCTTGCGGGGTTTTCCATTGAAGCGGAAATACAGGGAAACCCATTTTATCTCCATCTCTTTTGCTTAATTTTCCTTTACCTGTCGGCTTTAAAATAAGGGGTAGGTGTGCAAAAACAGGAGGCTCCCAACCAAGGCTTTTATATAATAATACATGTAAAGCAAGAGAGGGCAACCACTCTTCACCTCTTATTACATGAGTGATATCCATTAGGTGGTCATCAACAATGTT
>CATEMS010000036.1 GCA_949507465.1 Flavobacteriaceae bacterium | reverse complement strand
TTTGTGTCTTGTAATAAGGATTGAGAGCGCAGACTCATCTCCTTGTAGGTAGGCGGATACTAAAACCGCATCTGTAGATTTGCTTTTGTTCATATCAATACTTTTTAAAGTGAACAACTATGAAATAGGGTCAAATAGCTGTTATAATAAAATTAAAAAAAGTAAAAATATGCTATAGGCAGTGGTTTAAGTGTACGTTAATATGAGGTAAATATAAGTACATTATGTTTAGATTTCAAAATAAATATACCCTTTTTATTAAAAATAACTTAAAACTTCCTGCTTTGTGTGATACAAATAGCATTATGTTATCTTTGCAAAATCACCATCCAGTAAGGCTTTACATTGAGAAAACAATCACTAGATACAAAAGAAAACATCCTTATTAAAGGCGCTAAGCTGCACAACCTTAAAAATATAGATGTAGTGATTCCTCGCAACAAACTTGTTGTTATTACTGGTCTTTCTGGCAGTGGTAAATCTTCGTTAGCCTTTGACACTCTGTACGCTGAAGGACAAAGAAGATATGTAGAAAGTCTTTCTAGTTATGCCAGGCAATTTCTTGGAAGACTTAACAAACCTAAAGTAGACAGTATCAAAGGAATTTCTCCAGCTATCGCCATAGAACAAAAAGTAAATTCTACAAACCCAAGGTCTACTGTTGGGACTTCAACAGAGATTTATGATTATTTAAAATTATTATTTGCCCGAATTGGAAGGACCTATTCACCCATAAGTAACTTAGAGGTTAAAAAAGACACGGTCTCAGATGTAATAAACTACATTAAAAAAATTCCTCCTGGAAGCAAATTGCTATTGCTATCCCCTATTTTACTTGAAAAAGGACGCTCTCTAGATAACAAAATAAAAACCTTAGCCCAACAAGGGTATGCACGAGTAAAATTTGATAATCAGGTACTCCGCA
Source organism: Flavobacteriaceae bacterium (assembly GCA_949507465.1). GTDB lineage: Bacteria > Bacteroidota > Bacteroidia > Flavobacteriales > Flavobacteriaceae > CATEMS01. The sequence continues at coordinate 864 of CATEMS010000036.1, read as the reverse complement.
TTGATGAGATAGAAGGTGATTTATCTCCAAAAGAGACGCACCTAGTTATTGACAGAGTAATTGTAAAAGAGGATGAGGATTTTTATAACCGTCTAGCAGATGCCATTCAAATGGCTTTCTATGAAGGGAAAGGAAGCTTATGTATTGAACATCTTGATAGCAATAAAATTTCAGAATTTAACAATAAGTTTGAACGCGATGGCATGACCTTTACTGAGCCAAATGTCCACCTGTTTAGCTTTAATAATCCATTTGGGGCTTGTCCAAACTGTGAGGGATATGGTGATGTGGTTGGTGTCGATAAAGATTTGGTGATTCCAAACACCGGCTTGTCTATTTATGAGAATGCTATCTTTCCTTGGCGAGGAGAAAGCATGAGTTGGTATAGAGATCAACTGGTAAATAGTGCCTACAAATTTGAATTTCCGATACACAAACCCTGGTTTGAGCTCACAAAATCTCAACAACAATTAGTCTGGAAAGGAAATGAGCATTTTGAAGGTCTTGATAGTTTTTTTAATCACTTAGAGAGTAAAAGTTATAAAATTCAAAACAGAGTATTACTTTCTCGTTACAGAGGTAAAACTATTTGTAGTACCTGTAGCGGAACAAGACTAAAAAAAGAAGTTGGGTATGTTAAAATTGCCAATACCGCTATACAAGATCTTGTTGAGTTGCCTTTAGAGGAATTGGCTTCCTTTTTTAACACCCTACAGCTCAATACTCATGATACCACTATTGCAAAACGTTTGCTTGTAGAGATTAACAATAGACTCTCTTTTTTACTTGATGTTGGGCTTAGCTATCTTACTCTTAATAGAAAAAGCAATTCTCTCTCTGGGGGAGAATCGCAGCGTATCAACT
>CATEMS010000035.1 GCA_949507465.1 Flavobacteriaceae bacterium | reverse complement strand
TTGCGAAAAACAATTAATGCATCTTGCCAACAATATAAAAAAGACAGAAATCAACCATGATATAGACACCTATTTGCCACAAATCAATACGGCCTTAGAAGATTTTAGTAAGGAAGAGCTCATCAAAAAGTTTTTTTCTGTAGAGTTCACCCGTTTTTATAATTATTACAGTAAAGCAAAAGATATCAATGCTAAAGCAGGTAACCAACGAGAGTATAGTGATGACACCGGGAGTGTCCGTTATTTTTTAAATATTGGAAATAAAGATGATTTTGACTGGATGAGTTTAAAAGATTTCTTGAAGGATATTTTAGGACTAGGTCAAGATGATGTTTACAAAGTAGATGTAAAAGACAGCTTTTCTTTTTTCAATACAGATGAGCAGCACAAAGATTTGGTGCTACAAGCCTTTGAAGATTTCAAGCTAGAGGGTAGAAATGTAAATGTAGAAATCTCTGAAAATTCTGGTGGTCGTGGCTCTAGAGGTCGTGGTAAAAGAGGCTTTGGATCTAAAGAAAGATTTCGTGGCAGAGGAGGTAATAAGGCCAGAGGAGGTTACAAAGGCATTAGCTCTAGTGGTGGTGGCTATAAAGGAAAACGCAAAGATGATAACTCTGGTAGTTATGGTAGAGATAGAAGGAAACGACCAGATAGTGATTCTACAGAGCGAACAGCTAGGTCAAGTGATGGATTTTATGGAGCCGGAAACAAGTCTAAATTTAGTGGGAAGCGTCGTGGGAAATCTAAACCAGACACCGGTGGCACTGGCGGAAGAAGAAGAAGACGCGATTAATTTTTTATACTTAATGGAATCCATGGGTTTGTAAGTTTATTGCTTACAAACCTTTTTTATGGTCTTTGTTTTAAAAATGTTCTAGGTTTCTGTCTTGCCTTGAAATTTTGGCATTATTTTACCGTCTATAATCTGTACATTTGTATTTGATTTATATGAAACAGCTACTTACACTTTTTTTAGTTTCTCTTTTTATAACAATATCGAACGCTCAGGAGGTAGTTTCAATCCGAGGAACTGTCGAGAATGCATCTGATGATAGTGTTCTTGAAAATGTAAATATTGTTAATTTGAATCAAGTTTGGGGAGCAACCACAGATAAAAAAGGTGATTTTCAGATTCGAGCAGTAGTGAATGACACGCTGTTTTTTTCTTACCTAGGTTTTAAATCCATAAGAGTTCGTGTTACCAATGATTGGCTTTCTTATGGAACAGTAAAAATAAAGATGACAGAAATAGGCATTGCCCTTGAGGAGGTAGTTGTAAAGCCTGTAACATTAACAGGATATATTGAGGTAGATGCACGTACCATTCCTATATATGACAATTATCGCTACCGGATTGAGGGTATTGGAGGCAGTGGTTATGAGGGTGGAGACAAACAACCTAGCGCTTTATCAAAGGTTCTTAGTTCTGTGTTTAATCCTGCAGATTTTTTGTATAATGTATTTGGTAAACGGCCTAGGCAAATGAAAAAACTCCGTAAAATGAAGGAAGATGATGCTATAAGAGATTTATTAGCAAGTAAGTTTGATAGAGAGACATTAATGGCCGTTCTTCAATTAGAGCGTCTCGATATTGACGAAATATTAAATAATTGCACCTATTCAAGTGATTTTATCACTGCTGCTAGTGATCTTCAAATATTAGATGCCATCAGCGAGTGTTATGAGCAATACCGGGTTTTAAATAGAGGTAACTAAACAGCATATTTAGTTTTACATGAAAGATATAGTAGCTACTCAACGCCTTTTTTTTAACTCTCATACAACAAAGAACATTCACTACAGAATACAGCAGTTAGAATGTTTAGAACAAACACTCAACTCAAATATTGAAATTCTTGACAAAGCGATTTATGATGATTTTAAAAAAAGTAGCTTTGAGAATTACCTAACAGAGATTGGTATTGTACTGCATGATATCAAACAAGCAAAAAGGAAACTTTCGCGTTGGTCTTCAAAAAAGAGAGTTAAAACAAATTTTGGTAATTTTCCTGCAACCAGTTACACTATCGCTGAGCCGCTTGGTGTCACACTCATTATTAGTTCCTGGAATTATCCTTATCACCTATCTTTGGCTCCAGTTGTTGCCGCTATTGCTGCTGGAAATACAGTTATTTTAAAGCCTAGTGAAATTGCTGCCAAGACCTCCTTTGTGCTGGCAACTATTTTAAATCAAGCGTTTGATCCTAGATTTCTAAAAGTAATAGAGGGAGGTGTTCAAGAAGCCACAGAATTATTAAAGCAAAAATTTGACAAGATTTTTTTTACTGGCAGTACACGAGTCGGTAAAATTATTTACAAAGCAGCTGCAGTACATTTAACACCCGTTACTCTTGAGCTTGGCGGAAAGAGTCCTGTATTTATAACCAGTGATGCTAACATTAAAATGGCAGCAAAACGAATTGTTTGGGGTAAGTATTTAAACGCAGGTCAAACCTGTATTGCTCCAGATTATGTGTATATAGATACAAGAGTTTGCAAAGCGTTTATGCAGGCAGCAATCTCAGAAATTAAAAAGGCCAAGTATGCAATTAAAAATGAAAACTATGTCCAAATTATTGATGAGGGTAACTTCGATAGATTAACCTCACTTTTAAATTGTTCAAATATTTATTTTGGTGGCCAATCAGATAGGGCTAAACGCTATATAGCTCCAACTATATTAAATGATGTAACCTTTAATGATCCCATCATGCAAGAAGAAATATTTGGGCCACTTTTACCAGTGCTTACCTTCTCAGATCTAGATCAGGCTATTGCAAATGTAAATAAGAAGCCAAATCCTCTTGCTTGTTATGTATTCACCAGTGATAAAAAAGTTAAAAAGAAAATCATAAAAGAAATTGCATTCGGGGGTGGCGCAATCAATGATAGCATTATGCATATTTCAAATCCTAATCTTCCTTTTGGGGGAGTTGGCAGCAGCGGTTTTGGAAGATATCATGGCAAGGAAGGGTTTAATTCTTTTAGTAATTTTAAAAGCATATTAGATAAGCCAACCTGGTTTGAATCGTCATTAAAATATGCTCCATACACTCAAAAAAAATTAACCATCATAAAAAAACTTTTAAAAAATCAGTAATGCTTCAGTCTATTGTTCATTATGGATTACATTTTTTACTCCCAGTGGCCATTGCCTATATTTTTTATAGACCATCATGGATAAGAATAGCTTTGATTCTTTTAGCTACCATGGCTGTTGATTTGGATCATTTGCTATCGCAGCCCATTTTTGATGCCACTAGGTGTAGTATTGGGTATCATTTATTACATCAGCCATTGGCCATTATTTGTTATGCTATACTATTTTTATTTCCTAGGGCTAGGGTAGTATCTATAGGCCTTCTGTTACATATGCTAACAGATAAAATAGACTGTATTTGGATGGGGGTTTAAAATTTTTTTTATGTATGATGATACGGTTCGTTTTTTAATATAGTGAAGCCCCTATAGAGTTGTTCTAAAAAAAATGGGCGCACCATTTGGTGGGAATAAGTCATGGAGGATAAAGAAATTTTTGAATTTGCTCTTTGATACAAAGCCTCACTAAAACCATAAGGACCGCCTACGACGAACACTAAATTTTTAAGACCACTATTCATTTTCTTTTGTAAAAATTCTGCAAAACCCACAGAGGT
>CATEMS010000034.1 GCA_949507465.1 Flavobacteriaceae bacterium | reverse complement strand
TAGTATCCAAATTTTACAGTATCGCCAATAACAACTTTTCCAGAATCTGGCTGTAGTGAGCCCGTTAGTATGTTTAAAAATGTAGATTTTCCAGTGCCATTTTTTCCTATAATTCCAATGCGTTCTGATCTGAGGAAATTATATTCAAAACCTTTGAAAAGAGTTTTGTCATCAAAGGTTTTAGCGATTTTATGAAGCTCAACTATCTTGGTGCCAAGTCTCTCCATGTTAAGTTCTAACTCTATCTGGTGGTCGTTACGTCTTTTATGGGCCTTTTCTTTAATTTCTGTAAAGTCATCAATCCTAGATTTACTTTTAGTTGTTCTTGCCTTTGGTTGGCGACGCATCCAATCCAACTCTTTTTTATAAAGCTGTTTTGCTTTGCCCGTTTCTATAGTTTCTGTCTGTATTCTAGCATCTCGTTTCTCAAGATAATACCTGTAATTTCCTTTGTAACTATAAAGCTTACCTTGGTCTAACTCCACTATTTGGTTACAAACACGTTCTAGAAAATACCTGTCGTGGGTTACCATAAATAAAGTGAAATTCTCTTTTGCAAATAAGGCCTCAAGCCATTCAATCATTTCAAGATCAAGGTGGTTTGTGGGCTCATCCATAACCAGTAAATCTGGTTTTGTTAAAAGGGCACTTGCTAGGGCAAGTCTCTTTTTTTGTCCTCCACTTAAATCACCTACTTTTTTATTGAGATTTTCTAATTTTAATTTAAATAATATTTGGGTGTATCTTGTTTCAAAATCCCAAGCATCCATGGCATCCATAGCATCAAATGCAGCTTGATATTGTTCTGTTTGCTCTGGGTGAAGAATTGCTTTTTCATAAGATTTAATAACCTCCAAAACAGAGTTTTCACTGGCTAAAATAGTTTGTTCTATGGTAAGCTGTGGATCAAGGCTGGGTTCTTGAGTGAGAAAAGCAATGTTCAGATTTTTTCTGTACACTACCAACCCTTTATCTGGAGTTTCTACTCCAGATAAAATATTTAAAAGGGAGGTCTTACCTGTACCATTTTTGGCTACAAAACCAATTTTTTGTCCCTGATTGATACCAAAGCAGATGTCCTGAAATAAGACGCGTTCACCATATGATTTTGAGATATGTTCTACAGAGAGGTAATTCACAATTTAATTTTTATGCAAGTAAGGTGTTTTTTGATACCGGTATTTAAAATCTTTATAACTATCAGGAAATACTTCATTTGCATGCAAGAATTTCTAAAAAGTATGATCAGGTGTGTTAGGGTTCTTTTTTTAACAAACGCACTATAAATATATACCTAATACCTATTGCTATTAAAAGAGGTAGCAGTGCAGGAGCAAATACTTGAACACCTGTAAACCAATGCACACCCATTAATATAAGTAGGATAATTAAAAAAGATAGATACCTACCCAGCCATTTTTTGGGAGATTTTTTACTCACTAGAATACAGAAAATAAGATTTACTGGAAATGCCCAAAGAATATTATAATTAGTACTTGTTGCACCATGATCTGTAGCAAACCATAATAATAGAAGTAAGACTCCTACTACACCTGTAACAAAAAAAAGTGCTGCATCCAACCATCTGCTTCTCTTTTGTTGCTTAGTATCATTTAGGGTTGTATAGACAATACCAATTGCTACCATTAAAAAAATAAAAAATGGACTCAACAAAAAAGAAGTACCTCTACTCCATGGAGTGGCAGAGTTAATAGTGGTTTGCTCTTTTATCAATGCTGTAGTGGTGTTGTTTCTTGTTATTGTTGCTGCGTTTAAACTCTCAAACACATAATCTGGTAAAAATTGATGTTCCCAAGCCTTGGCGGTTCTATCAATAACAGCTCCTAATGCAATATCAATACCTACACTACCCCATGAGTTCCAGTGCAGTCTTTGTTGTATAAGTTCTCTAAAACTGAACAAATCTGGAGCATATTGCTTTTTTTGATACGAGAGTTTACTGCCCAAATTTAAGGCCAGTACATCACGTATTCTAGTGGCGCAATTATCAAAGAAAAAATCATATTTGTACTCTCTATTGCTGGGTTGAGCGTTGTTTAATAAATACTCAAATAGGGTTATTTTTTCTCCATAGGTGAGATCAAGTATTTGCTCTTTTACAGATCGTTTTTCTGCAATATAATTTTTCAGAAAACTATCATAGGGAGCTACAGATAAGGCATAAGGAAGTTTTCCTTGAGCAAATTTGATATAGAAATTTGGGGTGTTAAAATCAAAAGTTCCATAATTAAATGCTAAATCTTTGCCGTTACTTGGGTCTGCAACTCTGATGGCATTGTGGCCAAAAGAATCATACAACTGTTTTCCAGGACCAATGGTAATAATGCTTATTTGGGCATCTTGCCCTAAGGTGTTTATTTGCGTAAAAGCTGCAAAGTAACTCAGTAAGAATAGTAAAGTAAGAAGGGGTTTGTGTAGGCGCAAGTTGTGTTTCAATAAATTAGTTTCTAAAGATACTTAAATCTAATTTTATTGAAAATATATTGCTATACAAAGCTGCACTTTGGTCACCAATGTCTGTTAGTGCATAGTCAATTTGTATGCCTTGATAGGCAAAGCCAACACCAATATTTGGTTGAAAACCTGTACGTTGAGCACCATCTAGTTGTTCAATGGTTTGAAAATTACCCACACCACCACGTACATAAATCATGTCAATATATCCAAACTCAAAACCAACAGAGGGAGTAACACTTACAGAGGATGTTGAAATAAGATCATTGGTCTGAGTAAAACGCATGTTAAGATCTATTTCAGTTAAAAAAGTGTAGTCATTGCGGTATGTGAATTTACGGGCCATACCAACCTGTAATTTGGGGAGGGTAATTTCAGATGTTTGCGGTAATTCTTGATTCTGACCAGCGACAGCTCCCTGAATTTGAGAAAATTTTTCTTCATCTATAGACCAGGTGTTGTAACTAGTAGTGATATCTCTTGCCATCACTCCAAAATTCCATTTTTTTCTTTTAAATTGTATACCAGCATCTAGACCAAAGCCCCACGAGGATGCAAAATCTCCAATAATACGTCTAATTACCTTGGCATTTACTCCAATATTAAGCCCGTCTAGAGGGAGTCTTTTTGCATAACTTACCGTAAAGGCATAATCTGCGGTAGAAAACAGACTAATTCGGTCATAATTAATTTGTCCTTGGCTATCAATGAGTTGGGTGGTGTTTAAAATGTCATCCACACCAAACCGAATCATCGATAAGGCTACCGTACTCTCATTGTCAACAGGCAAGGCAAAACCCACATAATCATAATTGGCAATGTTAGCAAAATAAGAGGCATGCATGAGCGATAACTCACTACTTTCAAGGCCAACAAGACCTGCTGGATTCCAATAACTAGCGTTTACATCATGGGTAGATGCCACAACGGCATTAGCCATTCCAAATGAACTCGCATCTACCCCAATGTTTAAAAACTCATTAGAGTATTTAACAACTGTTTGTGCAGAGAGTATGGTGGATAGCATTAGTATCCCAAAAAACAATGATTTTTTTAATGTGTTTTTTTTAGCCAACAATGGTTTTTACTTTATCTTAATTAACTCGTAATTTACTAACATATTGTGCCTAAAGACCGCTAGAGCAAAATAGTTTACTATTTTTACAAAAGTACCATGTATATTTCCATTCAAGAAACTATTTTAAGCACTATTGATTTTTTTCTTTAGCTGTCTTTGTTGGGATCTTACAAATAGAGCAAGAAATATTGTATGATACATCACAAATGAAAACGTGCGCTCTAAATAGTACTTTAACACTCTGAATAAATGCGTAAACAAATTCCAAATATCATTACTTCATTAAATTTACTATGCGGTTGTGTAGCGATTATATTTGCTGTTTCGGGAGATTTAATTTCGGCCACTTTTTTTGCTTTTGCCGGGATCTTTTTAGACTTTTTTGATGGCCTTGTAGCAAGATTGTTACATGCACAAAGCCAAGTGGGGCTGCAATTAGATAGTCTGGCAGATGTTGTTACAAGCGGTGTGGTACCTGGTATTGTAATGGTACAACTTTTAAGTCAAGCATTCACTGGAGCAAATATGGAGATTACTACTCTATTTAATGATAGCCTATCTCAAAGCTCTTGGATACACTTTATGCCTTTTACAGGATTGCTAATAGCTGTGGCCTCTGGCTATAGACTAGCAAAATTTAATGTAGACACAAGCCAAAAAACAAGTTTTATTGGATTGCCAACACCAGCAAATACACTTTTAATTTTGAGCATACCTCTAATTTTAAATTTTCAAGCAACTCCTGCTCTTAAAACCTTTGTTCTAGATCCCTGGTTTTTAATAGCCCTCACACTTTTGAGTTGTGTGCTTTTAAACGCTAAGTTGCCTTTGTTTGGTTTAAAATTTAAGACATGGAATTTTAAAGATAATGCCCTGCGGTATGTGTTTTTAATGGTCAGTGTGTTGCTATTGGCCTTTGTTAAATTTATGGCCATACCCATTGTAATCTTTTTATATATCCTGGTTTCTCTTTTGTGGAAACCCAAGTATTAACTTGCCCTAGTTGACGGGGTATAACCTTCTATAAGTTTAATTTCTTTTTACGTAATTCAAAGTTTTGACCCAGGTATACCTTGCGTACCATCTGATCTGCAGCAAGCTCTTGAGGAATACCTTGTTTTAAGATACTTCCTTCAAACATCAAATAGGTACGATCTGTAATAGCAAGGGTCTCTTGGACGTTGTGATCTGTTATTAAAATACCTATGTTTTTGTCTTTTAGCCGCGCTATGATACGTTGTATATCCTCTACGGCAACTGGATCAACTCCTGCAAAAGGTTCGTCAAGTAAAATAAAATTTGGATCTGTGGCCAATGCTCTGGCAATCTCTGTACGCCTGCGCTCTCCTCCGCTTAGTAAATCTCCACGACTTTTACGGATATGACCAAGGCTAAACTCTTCAATGAGAGATTCCATTTTCATGAGCTGCTCCTTTTTTGAGAGTTTGGTGAGTTGTAACACACTTAGAATATTTTCTTCTATACTCAGTTTCCTGAAAACAGAGGCCTCTTGCGCTAAATATCCAATACCATTTTGAGCACGTTTGTACATCGGGTAATTGGTAATTTCTGTACCATCAAGGTAAATATTACCTCCATTGGGCTTGATAAGACCAACAATCATATAAAATGAGGTTGTTTTACCAGCTCCGTTGGGGCCCAATAAACCAACAATTTCGCCCTGATTTACCTCAACAGTAATGCCTTTCACGACTTTTCGGCCTTTGTACTGCTTCATTAAATTTTCAGCTTTTAACTTCATGTGTTGTGTATTAGGTACTACGTATTATTGATACAAATGTATTTGTTTTTTTAAGATAGTTCAGCAAGTGTACATCCAATCTATGCTTTTCTTTTTTGTTTTTTTCTGGCCTGTCTAACAAGCACCCTTTTAGATATGATGATACTAAGTTCATAAAGAATCAGAATTGGAACCGACACTATTATCTGACTTGCAATATCTGGAGGTGTGATCACTGCAGATAAAACCAGCACAAGCACAAGTGCAAATTTTCTGTATTTTCTTAGATACTCAGGGGTAACGATTCCTATTTTGGTTAAGAAAAATATCAATATGGGTAACTCAAAAATAAGGCCACTGGCCAACACAGAGGTACGCACCAAACTAGTATAACTGCTCAAATCAAAATCATTAAATACTTGTTCGCTTACTTGATAGCTACCTAAAAAGTTTATGGATAGTGGTGTTACCACATAATACCCAAAAAGGACACCCGTAAAAAACAAAAGGGATGCAATAATGATAAAGCCGCGAGAATTTCTGCGTTCATTAGCGTGCAAGCCAGGACTAATAAAACGCCAGAATTCAAATAAGATATATGGAAATGCTACCACAAATCCAAGAGTGATGGACGTCCAAATATGGGCAGAGAATTGTCCTGCTACGGTTCTAGGTTGAATTCTAAAAGATTCTTCTTTAAAACAGAAGCTATCCTGTATGCCTATCATATTTGAGAATTCACACAGTAATCTGTAGGTAGGGAAATTTTGATTTTTTGGACCTAAAAGCAATACGTCAAACACAAACTCTTTTGCCAAAAAAGCAGCCAGGGCAAGCGCTAATACTGCAATACTTATGCGTATTAGGTGCCATCTTAATTCTTCTAGATGGCTTATAAAAGACATTTCTTTTCCTTGCGAGGGTGTGCCTATTTTTTTTGTCATCTTTTGTTTGTCTTTAGATGATACCTTCTTTGGTTAAGTCATGGATATGAACAATACCACAATACACTCCATTTTCTTGGGCAATAACTTGTGTAATTCCATGACTCTCCATGAGTTCCATAGCAGCTACAGCCATTGCGTTATTGTCTATGGTCTTGGGGTTTTTACTCATAATATCCTTTGCTGTTAGAGCTGTAAAACTATCATTATTGCTCATCATTCTTCGTAAATCCCCATCAGTGATAATACCTACTATATCACTACCCTCTATAACGGCAGTCACACCTAGCATATTTTTTGATATTTCCATGATCACATCCTTAATGTTGGTCTTTGGACTTACCTGTGGTTTTTTATTTTCTTGGGTAAGCGTGCTAACTCTCAAATACAGCTGTTTACCAAGAGATCCTCCTGGATGAAATTTAGCAAAGTCACTACTTGAAAAACCTCTAAGGTTTAAAAGTGCCATTGCTAGAGCATCTCCCATTACTAATTGAGCAGTGGTACTTGATGTGGGTGCTAGATTATTTGGACATGCTTCTTTTTCTACATAGGCATTTAAAATGTAGTTTGCCTGTTGCCCAAGAAAGCTGTTTTTATTTGAGGTAATGGCAATAAGTTTATTTCCTAAAGCCCTTATCAGAGGAACTAATACTTTTATCTCTGGGGTGTTTCCACTTTTTGAAATACATATCACACTGTCGTTTTCTTGGATGGTTCCAAGGTCACCGTGTATAGCATCTGCGGCATGCATAAAAATAGACGGGGTTCCTGTTGAGTTTAATGTTGCAACAATTTTAGTTCCAATATTGGCACTTTTCCCGATACCAGTGACAATAACACGACCATTACTTTGGTAAATATACCGCACCGCTTCTGCAAATTGTTGGTCAACCAGTGAAACCAAATTTAATATTGCTTTGCTCTCTGTTTCAATGGTTTGCTTTGCTACTGAAATAATTTTATCGTTGTTCACAATTTTACGCTTTTTATAGTTTGTAGCTGTGTAAGAAATGATTATATTTAATACAACAAACTAAATATAGGAAGTCTTATTGTAATAAATGTGTTTTTGATGGCACAAATACTATTTATAACATACAAAACTACAATTGTTCCATAGTAAAAACAATTATTTTGTAGTAAGACTCAAATAATAAAACAATTATGTCTTGTGAGTGATACTCAATTATACGCCTCGCTGAAACATTTCTTTGGATTTTCAAAATTTAAAGGACTTCAACAACCTGTAATTAAAAGTATATTAGATAAAAACAACACCTTTGTTATTATGCCCACTGGAGGTGGCAAATCTTTATGCTATCAATTGCCCGCTTTAATGCAAGAAGGAACAGCCATTGTGGTTTCTCCCTTAATTGCACTGATGAAAAATCAAGTAGATCAACTACGGGCCTTATCCTCAGATCATGGAATAGCACATGTGTTAAATTCTTCGCTTAATAAAACAGAGGTAAAACAAGTAAAGCAAGATATTACTGATGGGATTACCAAACTACTCTATGTTGCTCCAGAATCATTGACCAAAGATGAGTACATAAATTTTTTGCAACAAGAAAAAATCTCATTTGTTGCTATAGATGAGGCGCATTGTATCAGTGAGTGGGGTCATGATTTTAGACCAGAGTACAGAAACCTCAGACACATCATAAAAAGGATTGGTGATAATATACCCATTATAGGTTTAACAGCAACTGCTACTCCTAAGGTACAAGAAGATATTCTTAAAAACCTGGCAATGAGTGATGCGAATACATTTAAGGCATCTTTCAACAGGCCCAACTTGTATTATGAAATACGCCCTAAAACCAAAAACATAGATGCAGATGTCATTCGTTTTGTAAAGCAAAATGAGGGGAAAAGCGGTATTATTTATTGCCTTAGCAGAAAACGTGTTGAGGAGTTGGCTCAAATATTACAAGTTAACGGCGTTAAGGCGGTACCCTACCATGCAGGATTAGATGCAAAAACCCGTGTCAAACATCAAGACATGTTTTTAATGGAAGATACAGACGTTGTTGTTGCAACCATTGCTTTTGGTATGGGCATTGATAAGCCAGATGTTCGTTTTGTGATCCACAACGATATCCCAAAAAGTATAGAAAGTTACTATCAAGAAACGGGGCGTGCTGGCCGTGATGGTGGTGAGGGTCATTGTTTGGCATATTACAGTTACAAGGACATAGAGAAACTCGAAAAATTTATGAGTGGTAAACCTGTTGCAGAGCAGGAGATAGGCCATGCCCTGCTGCAAGAAGTTGTGGCTTTTGCTGAAACATCCATCTCCAGAAGAAAATTTATTTTACACTATTTTGGGGAGGAGTTTGATACTAGCACCGGAGAGGGAGGACACATGGACGACAATATGCGCAACCCAAAAACAAAGCAAGAGGCCCAAAACCAAGCTCAAAAGTTACTAGATATCATAAACCAAACCAACGAGCAGTATAAGAGTAAAGATGTTGTCAATGTGATTGTAGGAAATGCAAATGCCCTTATCAAATCTCATAGAACAGATAAACAACCTTTTTTTGGTTTGGGTGTAGCCTACCAAGATCATTATTGGATGGCATTATTACGGCAGTTACTTGTAGCAAAATATATCAGAAAGGATATAGAAACCTATGGAGTTATTAAGTTAACTGAAAAAGGGTTAGGGTATATAAAAAACCCAGTATCCTTCATGATGACTGAGGATCATTCTTTTAAACAGGCCAACGATGATGCTATTGTTATAGCTAGCAAAGGCGGTGGTGTGGTTGCTGATGCAGGTCTTTTTAAGTTACTTAAAGCAGAACTTAAAGCTACTGCAGATTCACTAAGCTTGCCTCCTTATGTTATTTTTCAGGAGCCCTCACTACAGGACATGGCTCTAAAATATCCTATTACTATTGAAGAGTTGTCTAATGTTCATGGTGTAGGTGAGGGTAAAGCAAAAAAGTACGGCAAGAATTTTGTTGCCCTTATCAAAAAATATGTAGATGAAAATGACATAGAACGCCCAGATGATTTTGTTGTAAAATCTACCGGTAGCAATAGCGCTAACAAGTTATACATTATACAAAATGTAGATAGAAAGTTGCCACTCACAGATATAGCGAATTCTAAAGGTCTTCCAATGGAAGAACTTATCAAACAAATGGAGGCCATAGTGTATAGTGGTACAAAATTAGATATTAGTTATTGGGTGGATGAAATACTAGATGAAGATCAACAAGAAGATATTCATGAGTATTTTTTAGAATCTCAGACCGATAAAATTGATGATGCCATGCAGGAGTTTGATGGGGAGTATGATGATGAAGAACTACGTATTTACAGAATTAAATTTATTAATGAAGTAGCAAATTAAAAATACCTACTTATCATTACAACTCCTACTGTGATACATTCAGTAGGTTTTTTTTTTGGAAGGATATGCTTTAAATATTTATAAATAAGTGTTGACTAATGTAATGATAAACCCTAAATTTGCGCTTTCAAAATACAAATCAGTACTTAGATCAATCATCATAAAAAACGACTATGCAAGACGGTATTTACGTTAAAATAACAACAGAAAAGGGAGAAATCTTAGGACAACTAACTTACAAAAGAACCCCAGGTACGGTAGCAAATTTTGTAGCACTAGCAGAGGGTACTCTTGAAAACACTGCAAAGGCTCAGGGCACACCTTATTACGATGGTTTGACTTTTCACCGCGTTATACCAGATTTTATGATACAAGGAGGAGATCCTGCTGGAACCGGAGCGGGAGGTCCAGGGTATAGTTTTGACGATGAGTTTCATCCAGAATTAAAACATGATAAGCCCGGTATTTTTTCTATGGCAAATTCTGGTCCATCAAGCAACGGGAGTCAGTTTTTTATAACACATGTGCCAACAAATTGGCTAGACAATAAGCACTCTGTTTTTGGTCATGTTGTTCAAGGGCAAGATGTAGTTGACGCAGTAGCTCAAGGTGATACTATGAACATGGAAATCTTGCGAGTAGGAGAGGAGGCTCAGGCCTTTAATGCAGTTGAGGTTTTTAGAAAATTTACAGGCGCAAAGGCAGAGCGGGAGGCAGCAGCAAAAGCAGCGCAAGAAGCTTCTATGAAAGATCTAGTAGCTGGCTTTGATAAAACAGACAGTGGTCTTTATTTTAAAATAATACAAAAAGGAGAGGGTGTGAAACCAACCGCTGGGCAAACCGTTTCTGTTCATTACAAAGGCATGTTGCCAGAGGGATCAACTTTTGATTCTTCCTACGATAGAGGAAAGCCTATTGATTTTCCGGTAGGTATGGGCCACGTAATTGCTGGTTGGGATGAAGGTATTATGTTACTAAACAAAGGTGATAAAGCACGTTTTGTTATTCCAAGTGATTTAGGATATGGTGCCCAAGGAGCTGGTGGTGTAATTCCTCCAAACGCTACATTAATCTTTGATGTAGAACTCATGGATATTAAAAGTTAGTAACCTTCTCATAACTAAATAAAAAACGTCTCAATGCTCTTGAGACGTTTTTTTATTTTTATGAAAATTTAAAATTATGATCCAAACATCCATACAATATCCCATAGGAAAGCTTTTAATTCCAGAGAAGATAACCCCTGCACAAGTTTCTGAGGCCATTGAGGTGCTGCGAGTATTTCCGCAACAATTAAAGATGACCTTATTAGATGTCACAGAAGCTAAGCTAGATACTCCTTACAGAGCGGGTGGATGGTCCTTACGTCAATTAATACATCATATTTCAGATTCACACAGCCATTGCTACAATAGAATGCGCTGGGCATTGACAGAAGATGCTCCCATTGTAAAATCATATGATCAGGATTTATTTGCCGCAATGGATGATTATAAAACAGCTCCTATAGCATGGTCATTAACCCATATAGAAATGTTACATCACAAGATTGTTTACATTCTGCATCGCATCAATGGGAAGCAATGGAATAGAGTGTATATCCATCCAAAAACAAGCGCTGGGGTAAGTATCAAAGAAATGGCTTTAACCTATGCCTGGCATAGCATGCACCATTTCATGCACATCAAAAATGCCTTGTAGGCACAAACATATATTATATTTAAATCCTAGAAGAGCAGCATATGATTCTAGGTTTTTTACTTGCTAATCTGTTTTATAACTATTGGATGCTTATTTCTTCCATTTAATGTTACAACCAATACTTGGCTTTTGATCTTTTTGCTGAGGTCTGTTGTTAAGAATATGATCCATAGCTTCTCTTAGATCTCTTCCGTTTACAGGAATCCCGTTTCCAGGTCTAGAGTTGTCTAGTTGACCACGATATACAAGTTTTTTGGCCTGGTCAAACAAATAAAAATCTGGGGTACATGCCGCCTTATAGGCTTTAGCCACCTCTTGGGTAGCATCATATAAATAAGCAAAGGGATAGCCTTGTTCTCTGGCAGTTTTTCGCATTTGTTCTGGGCTATCTTCTGGATAATTCTCTACGTTGTTGCTACTTATAGCTACAAAGCCAAAACCCATCACTCTGTAATCATTACATAATCGTACCAGCTCCTGATTTACATGTTTTACAAAAGGACAATGATTACAGATAAACATAACAACAGTTCCTTTTTTACCTGTAACATCTTCTAGACTTGTTAAGGTGTTAGTTATGGTATCAATCAATGTGAAGTTTGGCGCCTTTGTGTCAAGGGGCAACATGGTGGAAGGTGTTAATGACATTTTTTTTTATTTTTATATAAGATGCTAAGATACAAGATAGCTCTTTAAGTACTATCTTAGATACAAATTTAACACATGGAAATCTCCTGGAATGATTTTGATAAAATAGATATGAGAATTGGTACCATTGTAAGGGCCATAGACTTTCCACAGGCGCGTAATGCATCCTACCAATTATACATTGATTTTGGCGACGTTATTGGCGTAAAAAAGACTTCAGCACAAATCACTAGTTTATACACAAAAGAAGATTTAATAGGAAGACAAATTGTAGGTGTGGTAAATTTTCCACCCAAACAGATAGGCCCCATAATGAGTGAGTGTTTAGTTTTAGGGGCTGTCTCAGGTAAAGATGTGAGGCTATTGCATCCTGATGTAAAGGTTGAAAATGGTTTGCAAATTAGTTAAGACTATCCATAAAAAACAAGTGTATTATTGCTTACACCTCTGCATCCATCATATCTGTAACTACATGATAGCGAGGATCATCAATAGCATCTTTAATAATAGTTTTAAACTCAGGATTCCATTTAAGAAGCATCGCCTTGCAGTCTGGACTCAAATGGGTTAGGGTTACTTTTTTACCTGACTCGAGGTATTTGTTTGAGACACCGCGCAGCGCTTCAACCCCAGAATGATCTGAGACCTTAGATTCTATAAAATCTATTTCTATGTGTTGCGGATCATTAGAAATATCAAACTTACTATTAAATCCAGTGGATGATCCAAAAAACAGTGGCCCCCAGATCTCATATACTTTTGTTCCATCCTCTTTGATGCGTTTTCTTGCTCTAATCATTGTTGCACTTTTCCAGGCAAAAGACAGTGCACTCATTATAACACCAGCTATAACTGCAATCGCTAAATCTTGCCAAACTGTGATGGCAGAAACGGCAATAAGAACAACCGCATCTGTGCGAGGGATTTTATGTAAAATTCTAAAACTACTCCAAGCAAAAGTGCCAATAACGACCATAAACATGACACCCACAAGAGCTGCAATTGGAATTTGTTCTATTAGCGGCGCCCCAAAGAGTACAAAACATAGTAATGCTATTGCTGCCGTAGCACCAGATAAGCGGCCACGACCTCCAGAATTCACATTGATTATTGACTGCCCAATCATGGCACAACCACCCATGCCTCCAAACAAGCCATTTAAGATATTGGCACCACCTTGTGCTACACACTCACGGTTACCACTTCCACGTGTTTGGGTCATCTCGTCAATCAGATTAAGAGTCATAAGGCTTTCTATAAGGCCAACAGCTGCAAGAATAAATGCTGTTGAGCCAATCAGCCCCCAGTGCCCTTCAAGGGTATAAAATAAGGTGAATATTTGGTCTTGAAAACTAGGTAAGCCTCCTTGCAGCCCTTCACCACCTCCATCTTTTATAAAAGAGCCAACTGTAGACACTTCTATATTTCCAAAGATCACAATGGCGGCAACAATAACAATGGCAACAAGTGCCGCAGGAATTTTTTTGGTAAGTTTTGGAAGGCCATACATAATACCCATGGTCAGGCAAACAAGCCCAAGCATCATCCAAAGATTTTCTCCAGACATCCATTGCATTTCTCCTTGAATGTTTTCTTTAAACAAACCCAGTTGAGATAAAAAGATAACAATAGCCAACCCATTTACAAATCCCATCATTACAGGGTGGGGTATAAGCCTTACAAATTTTCCTAATTTCAAAACCCCTGCTAAAATTTGAATTGCTCCAACAATCAACAAGGTTATAAATAGCCATTGTAAGCCTAGGTTTTCAACAGGAGTGGATAATGCATCTCCAACCTGATTTCCTTTTTGAACAAGAAAAACCATTACTACTGCCATGGCACCTGTTGCTCCACTAATCATACCAGGTCTACCACCAAAGAGTGCGGTCACAATACCCATCATAAATGCGCCATATAAACCCACCAGTGGATCTATGCCTGCAACAAATGCAAAAGCAACAGCTTCTGGCACCAGGGCAAGTGCAACTGTTAATCCAGATAGGATATCATTTTTAGGGTTTTGGGTGAAATTTTTTATGGTTTTTTGTAGTAGCATACCTTGGTTTTTTTCAAGCCGCAAAGATATGCTTTTGTATGAGTTTGCTTGCTCGATTTTACTTTTTTTGTCTCTTGTAAAACATTCTCAGTTTTTGGATTTTTCAGGATTGGTTGTACTGTGGTATTTAAATTATTTCATTCTCGATATAACTTACAATTTTTAGGCTTTACTCTTACCGGATGTTTTTGTAGTTTTGAGAAAAAGCATACACATATTATATGGCAGAAGAATTAGTGATTTTAGTTAATCAAAATGACATACAAATTGGGCTTATGCCAAAAATGGAAGCTCATGAAAAAGGAATCTTACACAGAGCTTTTTCTGTGTTTATACTCAATGATAATGGAGATTTGATGTTGCAACAACGCGCTCTTCACAAATATCATTCTCCTGGCCTTTGGACCAATACCTGTTGCAGTCATCAACGTGATGGGGAGTCTAATATCCAGGCTGGCAAAAGAAGATTACAAGAAGAGATGGGGTTTGTTACAGATCTTACACATGCTACCTCCTTTATTTATAAAGCACCCTTTGATAATGGATTAACAGAACATGAGTTAGATCATATTATGCTAGGTAATTATTGCGGCGCCCCTGTTATAAATCAAGATGAGGTGGCGGCATGGAAGTGGATGGCGGTAGATGAAGTTAAAGCAGATATTATAGCACATCCCGATCAGTACACTGTTTGGTTTAAAATAATATTTGATAAATTCTATAGTCACATACATCTTTAACTACTTGTAATGTAAAAATCTGCAAGACTTTGCAAGGGTATATTCTACAAGAGTTTGTATTTTTGCTATGTATTAATTACTAATTTATAAACCGCGAGTAGCGTACACATTATGGCAAATAAAAGAGATTTAAAAAAAGATATCAACTACGTTATGGGAGATATCATTGAAGCTGTATATATATGGGAGTTAACAAATCCTGCAAAAGACACTAAAGAGTCACAATCTATCATTGATGACGCAATTACTGCCTTCGACGAATTGATAGTAAAGGTAAATCAAAGAGACCTTAAAGATGCAAAAGCTCATTTCAAAGCAGTAAATCAAGAGCTTGAGGCAAAAGGAAGAGCTCTTATAGAAAGAATTAACAAAATGTAACCTATAATTTTGCATACATTAAAGCTCCATTACTATTTGTCAATGGAGCTTTTTTAGTTTCAATTTTGTCTAAAACCCTATAAAAAAATCCCGCTGCATTTGCAGCGGGATTTTTTACGAAATAATATGATTATTGGACTGTCTTATTTTACTTTTTTTACAATTGCTGCAAAAGCTTCAGGATGATTCATGGCTAGGTCTGCAAGCACCTTGCGGTTGAGTTCAATTCCTGCTGTTTTTATCCCTCCCATAAATTGAGAGTAAGACATTCCGTGTTGACGTGCACCCGCATTGATACGTGTGATCCACAATGCTCTGAAGGTTCTTTTTTTGTTTCTACGGTCTCTGTATGAGTAAGACATTGCTTTGTCTACCGCATTTTTGGCTACCGTCCAAACATTCTTTCTTCTTCCAAAGTAACCTTTGGCTTGTTTTAATACTTTTTTTCTACGTGCTCTTTTGGCAACGCTGTTTACTGATCTTGGCATAATTTA
>CATEMS010000033.1 GCA_949507465.1 Flavobacteriaceae bacterium | reverse complement strand
TTGTGTTTCTCGTCCCTCTTTTGCAATCTCTTCACTCCAAGAAACAAGCGCATTGATAGAGTTTTTATTTCCTTTTGCCTTAAAAGCTGTGCGCACCCAATCAACAAACCAATGTTCAAAAACAGCATCATCACCCAGGTTGTTAATTAGGTTTAAAGCGTGTTGATAATCCCCACTAGACATATGACTGATTTTTTTTGCTTTTTTTGGCTCGACATCTCTTTGAGAAACAAGATGATTAGAAATATCTTCTTGAGAAAGCAGCGGAAAATGAAGTTTTTGACACCTTGATTGAATAGTTTCTATGATTTTTTCCTCATGCTCGGTCAACAATAAAAGAATTGTTTTTTTGGGAGGTTCTTCTACTAATTTTAAAATTTTGTTAGCACAGGCGCTATTCATTCTATCAGCCATCCAGATAATCATGATTTTGTGGCCCCCTTGGTAGGCTTTCAAAGACAGTTTTTTTAGCATTTGATTTGCTTCATCCACATTGATGCTTCCTTGTTTTTTCTCTATACCTAGAAAAGCGAGCCACTGATACAATGATCCATAAGGATTTTTTGAAACAAAGGCCCTCCAATCTTCCATAAATAAATCAGAAAAGGGATGTTTTTTAACCTTTGAGGTTGTATTTACGGGAAAAATAAAATGCAGGTCTGGGTGTGCTAGATTTGCAACCTTACTACAACAGATTCTATGAGCCTCAGACCCAAGGGGATGGTTGCTAGCTAAAATAGCTTGTGCATAAGCTAAAGCAATAGGTAATATACCGCTGCCAGTTTTACCCACAAAAAGTTGAGCGTGAGGGATTCTAGCATTTTCTATGCTTTTTAGCAAATGAGATTTTATTTGATTTTGGCCTATCGTTTCATTAAAAAGCATCTACAAATGTAGCTAAATATTACCAACACAGCTGCCAGAAAAATCTAGTTTTACTTGGCGCTAAAAACTGTATATTTACGTCACAAAAAATCAGCCATGATAACAATACAAGACATTAATTTTAAAGATAAAAAAGCACTAGTAAGGGTAGATTTTAACGTACCCCTAAACAAAGAGTTTGAGGTTACAGATCCGACCAGAATACAGGCAGCAAAACCAACAATTTTAAAAATCCTTAATGACGGCGGCAGTTGTGTGTTAATGTCTCATCTTGGAAGGCCCAAAGGCAAAGAAGAAGCTTTTTCCTTACACCACATTGTTGATTCGGTTAGCAATGTTTTGGGTGTACCTGTTTTATTTGTCTCAGATTGTGTTGGAGACACCGCTGAAAGCGCCGCAGCAAATCTTAAACCTAGTGAGGTGTTATTGCTAGAAAACCTCCGGTATTATAAAGAAGAAACCGCTGGTGACAGTCAGTTTGCAAAAAGACTTTCTCAACTTGGGGATGTTTATGTAAATGACGCCTTTGGTTGCGCACATAGAGCCCACGCATCAACAGCGATCATTACAGAAAACTTCCCAAAAGATAAATGTTTTGGCGCCTTACTTGCTTCAGAAATACGCAATCTAGAAAAAGTATTAGGAGACAGTAAAAAACCAGTTAC
>CATEMS010000032.1 GCA_949507465.1 Flavobacteriaceae bacterium | reverse complement strand
TAGAAAAAGCTTGTTGGGAGGCAGCCGGTAAAACCCAGCGAGTACCCGCCCAAAGAATGATTGATTTTGTAGATGGTACACTCTCAAAAGATTTCCCAAAAACCTCCTACCAACCCGGTATTGTCTCTGTAGATTTAAACGCCGTTTTACCCAAACTCATAACAAGTCGGTTACAAAAGGCCTTTGTGGCCTTTGGTAAAAAAATGAAAGGCTACTATACCAACCAAGCCGTCTTACATGCCCCAGAGAGTAGGACTTCTTCTCCGGTGTTGATACCCCGCCATACAGATACGCTAGAGCATACAGACATAAAAGGGCTATATCCTTGTGGAGAAGGTGCTGGATATGCCGGTGGTATCATATCTGCAGCCATTGATGGTATTAATTGTGTAGATGCCATTATAGAAAAGCTAAAAGTTTCTTAAATGTTGTATTACCTAGTTACCAAGGCTAGGGTTGTATTATCTTTACCTTAAAAAAAAGCCCTCATTGATTAAAGATTCTATCATTACATTTTTATGGAGTATGTCTCCCTTTGGAGAAGCCAAAGTGGGCATTCCTTATGGTATTTTTCATGATTTAAACATCTTTTGGGTATTGCTAATTTCTGTGTTAGCAAATATATTGGTGTTTCCGATTATGATGTTTTTCTTAGAATACGTCAACCGTACCTTACTTCGCTGGCATTTTTATAAAAAAATGGCCATTTGGATTGCCAGAAGAGCTAAAGTAGGCTCTGGAGACAAAATAAAAAAATATGGCTTTTGGGGACTCATGTTCTTTGTAATGATTCCTTTACCAGGTACCGGAGTTTATGCCGGTAGTATTGCAGGATATATTTTTAAAATAGATGCCCAAACTTCTTTTAAAGCAAATGCGATTGGTATTGTGATTTCCTCTGTTATTGTCTGGTCTACCACACTACTTGCAAAAGGCATGGCTTAAAGGCTTCATTGGGTTTGAATACTCTGTTTACTTTTTTCTCTCTTTTTTATTTCTAGTTAATTTGTAGTATAGCTTTTTATTACAAATACAACATTTTTTCTTTTGTTGTATTGTAAAAACATACTTTAGAATTGTTGTTTACATGTGGTTGGTAGAGTGCTAAAAAACTGATTCACAAAATTTTTAAAACAATTATTGCTCATTTTTATCGTTTAAATTAAGTGAAATGGATATTTTTGAAATTCCCCAAAAACATCTAGATGTTTTTAAAATTTATAAAAGACATGAAAAACCTCATTTTTTCCCTACTTATTTTATCCTGTTTTTCTGCAGCTGCTCAAAATGATAATTTCAATAAATTTTCTCTAGAAACCTCATTTGGTTTGAGCTATCCTATAGCGCCTTCTAATTTCTCTAGGCCTATTTTTGATGGAGTTGACGTTAGTGACTTTGCTGGGCCAAAACACTTTGATATTGGCGCTCGGTACATGATATCTGAGCTCTACGGATTTAAATTAAGCTACGCCTATGACCGTTTTCAATATGATGGATCCAGTTTAGCATCTAGTTTTTATCGTTTTGGTTTGGAGGCAGTATTTAATGTGTCTGAGCTTTTTAATGTTCAGTTAAGCAGAAGGCGCACCTTCCAGATACAACTCCATGGAGGCCTTGGTGGTACGTTTGCAACCTCAAAAACTCAAACAGGCACAGACCGCATAGGAAATATCATACTTGGGGTAAGACCCATGTTTAAATTAACAAGTAATTTGGCCCTTACCACAGATTTGAGTTACATCGTTAATTTTAAACAGCATTATGATTATGCGGGTAGAAGTTTTTCTTCCACAGAACCTGATGGCCTTATTGGTGGCTTCTCAAATGTAT
>CATEMS010000031.1 GCA_949507465.1 Flavobacteriaceae bacterium | reverse complement strand
TGGAACTGCCCTGGCAGATACCTCTTTAGACTCTATGTTTGAAACCTATCAGGGCAAACGCCGTGTTTATTTTGTGGTAGAGGAAAAAGGAATTATTTTAGGGGGCGCTGGAATAGCAGCCCTTAAAAACTATGATGGGAATATTTGCGAGCTTCAAAAAATGTATTTTTTGGATAGTGCAAGGGGTAAAGGCCTTGGGAAACTCATGCTCAGTCGCTGTCTGGAAGCAGCAACTTCATTCTCTTTTGAGAGCTGTTATTTAGAAACAATGTCCTACATGATGGCTGCACAAAATTTGTACAAGAAATTTGGCTTTCAGTATTTGGATGGGCCCTTAGGGGATACTGGACATTTTTCCTGTCCTGTACAAATGCTTAAAAAACTATAAAGCTTTTGAAACTATCACAACTTAAAATAAATTGTACCACACAACTTCAAGGTATGTATGACAGAGAAGAAATCCACTCTTTTTTCTACCTACTTTGTGATTCTTTTCTTAACTACCGTAGGTTTGATGTTTCCATGAATCATGATAGGTTGCTATCCAAACCTACCATAGCAAGATTTGATTCTGCGCTAGCTAGATTACAAGCTCAGGAACCCATTCAATACATACTTGGATGTACTGAATTTTATGGGCTACCCTTTCAGGTAAACAAGCATACCCTTATACCAAGACCAGAAACCGAGGAACTTGTAGACTGGATACTGTCTCATGTTCAAAATCAGGGTGCTGTGTTAGATATTCTAGATATAGGTACGGGTAGTGGTTGTATTGCAGTAGCTCTTGCAAAAAACCTTCCAAGAGCTAGTATTTCTGCTTTGGATATCTCACACAAAGCCATAGCGTTGGCAAAAGAAAATGCAATTAACAATCAAGTTTCGGTTTCCTTTTCTGATCAAGATATACTTGATACCAAATCCTTGGAAAAAAAATATGATGTGATTGTATCTAACCCACCTTATGTGCGCCAACAAGAAAGAAAAGCGATGCATACTAATGTACTAGCTTATGAGCCTAGTAATGCATTATTTGTAAGTAACGAGGATCCGCTTTTGTTTTACCGAAAAATTGCCCAGTTAGCCAAGGTGTCTTTAAAAGCAAATGGATGGCTTTATTTTGAAATTAATGAATATCTATCCCTGGAGATGGAATCATTATTAGATGAGATAGGGTTTATGAATATAGAAATTAAAAACGATTTTAGAGCGGTGCCTAGAATGATAAAATGTCAAAAATTATGAAACGTATTTGTGTCTTTTGTGGAAGTAGTGATGGTACTGATCCCTTAATTACAAAAGCGGCTATTGAGCTAGCCGACGCCCTTTTACAGCGCAATAACCATTTGATTTATGGAGGCGCTAAAATTGGTATCATGGGTACAGTTGCCCAAAGA
The DNA here is from genome assembly GCA_949507465.1 of Flavobacteriaceae bacterium. Lineage (GTDB taxonomy): Bacteria > Bacteroidota > Bacteroidia > Flavobacteriales > Flavobacteriaceae > CATEMS01. The sequence continues at coordinate 798 of CATEMS010000031.1, read as the reverse complement.
GTGATTGATGGAGGTGGTCGAGTTATTGGTGTAATTCCAGAGTTTTTAAAAAAGAAAGAGGTGGTACATACCAAGCTTTATGAGTTAATTACTACAAAAAACATGAATGACCGGAAACTAAAAATGTTGGCACTAAGTGACGGTTTTATAACCTTGCCTGGAGGTTTTGGAACCCTAGAAGAACTTTTTGAAATTGCCACAGCTCTGCAATTAGGGCAACATAAAAAACCAATTGGCCTACTCAATATTAATGGTTTTTATGATGAACTTTTAGCCTCTTTGAGTAAAATGGTTACACTGGGTTTTGTTAAACAGCATAATCTTGATTTGGTTCTTGTTGATTCATCAGTACCAGGACTCCTCTCCAAAATGGACGCTTTCAAGGCTCCTGATAAGGCTATTTGGTAGACCTATTTGGCAGAGGTATAAACTATATTCAACACAAAAAAAGCTGGTAAAAAGTCGCTATTTTTCACCTAATTTCTAGTACTTTTAAAGGATCAATTTTATCTTTGTTACATGAATGCCAAAGAACAAATTACTGCATTAAGAAATCTTCTTCACAAGCACAATCATAACTATTATGTCCTTGATAGCCCGACAATTAGCGATTATGATTTTGACATGAAACTTAAAGAGTTGCAAGCTCTTGAAGCAGAATATCCTGAGTTTGATGATCCTACCTCACCAAGTAAAAGGGTTGGGGGAGCTGTTACCAAGAATTTTGAAACCTTGAAGCATAATTTTAGAATGTATTCTTTAGATAATAGTTATTCTCAAGAGGATCTTCAAAATTGG
>CATEMS010000030.1 GCA_949507465.1 Flavobacteriaceae bacterium | reverse complement strand
CTGGTGTAGACGCTGTAGTTGCAGAGGGTTTTGAAGCAGGAGGGCACAATGGTAGAGATGAAACTACTACCTTTACTTTAATACCTATGGTAAAACAACACATACAGATACCACTTATTGCCGCTGGTGGAATTGCAGATGGAAAAGGGATGTTGGCAGCAATGATTTTAGGGGCAGACGGCGTTCAAATTGGGAGTAGGTTTGTTGCGAGCTATGAGAGTAGTGCACATCAAAACTTTAAACAGGAGGTTGTAAAAGCAAAGGAAGGTGATACCTTTTTAACCCTAAAAGAACTTGCACCTGTACGCCTGCTTAAAAATAAATTTTTTGATCAACTCATGGAGCTTTACAAAACAAATCCAAGTAAAGAACAGCTTACCCAACTTTTGGGTAGAGCAAGAGCAAAACGAGGTATGTTTGAGGGTGATTTAGAAGAAGGCGAATTAGAAATAGGTCAAGTAGCAGGGCTTATACATCAAATCAAACCAGCGGCACAGATTGTCAAGGAAATTATGGAGGAGTTTGATAGACTAAATAAAACCGAACTTATCATTTAATAGCAACTCATTAAATTATAAACATAAATTTTTTCAAAAACAGATTTACATATGCCATTAACCAATAATGATATTTTTAAAAAATTGCGGGTAGCCCACAAACTTCGTGATAATGATATTGTGGAGATATTGAAATTGGTAGATTTTAATGTGACAAAAAGCGAATTAGGGGCTTTGTTTAGAAATGAGAATCACCCAAAGTATGTTGAATGTGGTGACCAGATTCTCCGTAATTTTTTAAACGGACTCATCATCCATCTTCGAGGGCCTATGCCAAAGAAAACCAAGAATCCAACTGTACAAAATTAGCGCCATTTTATTTTTAAAATTGAAGGCTTATTTATTGGGTAACCACAGCTGAAAAAATTAGTGCAATCTGATAACATTTGTTATTTTTGAATCACCTTTGGGTAATATATCATTGCCCAAAATTTTTAGTAACTAAATAGTCCCCGTGCCACGGGTATAAATATGAATTTACACGAATATCAAGGAAAAGAAGTTCTACATAGTTTTGGTGTTACTATACAGCGAGGTATTGTAGCCCAAACTCCAGATCAGGCAGTAGCTGCTGCAAAAAAGCTAACTCAAGAAACAGGAACGGGTTGGCATGTAATCAAAGCTCAGGTTCACGCTGGTGGACGTGGTAAAGGAGGGGGAGTAAAACTAGCCAAAAATCTTGATCAAGTAAGAAGTATTGCCAATGATATCATTGGTATGAATCTTGTTACACCTCAAACAAGCGCAGAAGGTAAAAAAGTACACCAAGTACTTGTTGCTGAAGATGTGTATTACCCTGGTGATAGTGAGCCAGAAGAATATTACATTAGTGTGCTGTTAAATCGTGTTACTGGAAAAAACATGGTAATGTATTCTACAGAGGGTGGGATGGATATTGAAACGGTAGCCGAACAAACACCTCATTTAATTTTTCAAGAAGAAATCAACCCTGCAACGGGACTTCTTCCTTTCCAAGCAAGAAAAGTTGCCTTTAATCTAGGATTAAGTGGGATGGCTTTCAAGCAAATGACAAAGTTTGTTACTGCCCTTGTCAAAGCATATGAGGCTAGTGATTCCTCCATGTTTGAAATCAATCCAGTTTT
>CATEMS010000029.1 GCA_949507465.1 Flavobacteriaceae bacterium | reverse complement strand
GCGAGTATTTTAAGGTGTGATCTATCTTTGATAATTTCTGAGTTTGAAATGGAGCTTCTCACTGATACCTTCGCTGTTTCCAAAGAGATACTATACTACCTTCCTTTTATGGTTACCAAGCTGCATGATTCTGATAATTTTCCTGTGTTTGAGCAAAGAGCCAATTTTATGACCATTGGTAATCTACTCCATGGCCCTAATGTAGATAGCGTGTTGTATTTGAAAAAAGAGATTTGGCCACTGATAAAAAAGCAGTTGCCCCAGGCACAGTTGCATATTTATGGAAATTATGCGCCCAAGCACATTTTAGAACTGCACAACCAAAAGCAAGGTTTTTATATTATGGGGTGGGCAGACTCTGTAGCAAATGTAATGCAAAAAGCCAGAGTATGCTTAGCACCCTTACGCTATGGAGCTGGATTAAAAGGAAAATTGCTTGATGCTATGCTACATGGTACTCCCTGGGTTACTACCTCTATAGGAGCTGAGGGGATGAACGCAGGCATCATAGATTCAAATAGTATTGCAGATACACCTGAGGACTATGCAACGCTTTGCGTAGCCATCTATACCGATAAACTAAAATGGGATAAAAATGCTAAAGCAGGTACTAAAATCATAAAACAACACTTTAATGGCAAGGTTATTTCAAAGGAGTTTATGACCCGCTTAGAACATGTAAAATTAAACCTAACCCTCCATAGACAAACACATTTTATGGGTCAAATTCTTCAACACCACACTTTACAGGCTTCAAAATACCTTAGTAAATGGATTGAGGAAAAGAATAAAGTATAAGGTACATCTTGTAAGAACTATTATTCTTTTAGTGTATCAAAGGGTGAATTTGTTATTGTTTACAAAAAATAGTGCATTGGCAAAAAATAGTTTTCCTTGTTCCCAAAAAGACCTAAAGAGCACATCATCTACAAGATAAACAACGCTTCCAGAGCCCATTCTAGCCTCTCCAAAAATCATTGAGTTTTTTAGTTTTTCTTTTGCTTTCTCACCAGAAAAACCGGAAACACTTGTTGCGTCTCCATCGATATATCCTACGTTATACCCCTGTTCCATAAACTGGTAAGATGTACTGCCTTGTTTTAGTGAAAAATAAGTATCTCCATATCCAAAGGCCAAAGGATGTGAAGCATCTATTGATATTTTATAAATGCTTCCGGTTATAAAATTAGTTACACTTTCACTCTCGCGCTGATCATAAGGAGTCAAGATTGTTTTGCTTTGCGAATCTTCTGTTTGATCTTGTTCATTGTTTTTTAAATCAAATCCTTTTTTGTCTAAAAAGCTTCGAGTGGCACCTCCTATAGCAATTACTTTTCCACCATTAGCAATCCATTTTTTCAAATCTCCAATTTGCTGCTCCCCAAGTAACTTATTGTAACGTCCCTCAGGTAATACCAAAACATTATATCTGGCTAGTCTAGAAGACAAGCTTTGTGTCCCTATGTGTGTTACAGGGTAGTGTAATTGTTTTTCAAAGAAATGCCATAGGGACCCATAACTCAAAGAAGATACTCCCTCACCTTTTAAAAGAGCAATTTTTGGAGCATTAATTATTTTAATATCAGGAGATCCCATGTCTGTTCTTGTGTCACCAAAAGTGGTTTTAGATGCAAATAAAATGCGGCTATGCTCATTGGCAATTTTATTTAATTCTTGGTAGAAGTTGGGGTTGCCTTTGTTGTCACTTTTTGTAATCACTAGACTACCTCTGTCAAAATTTTCTCCACCAAAGCGAAGTTTTTTCTCTGTAAAACGCACCTTCATATTTTGCTGTAAAAGAGCTGCTAAAAAACGTGCATCTTTGATGGTATCCCAGGATGCGATAAACCCGGCGGCTGTTGTATTGGTATTTTCTATATTGCTTAGCGTTTTGCTCTGGGTTGCATTCACCAACGTTTTTGAAGCAATAGCTTCCAAACCATAAGCGTAAGGAATACTCCATGCTGTGATATCATAGGTCAAGGGTTCCTCCAGTTTTGCATCTGGTTCAAACAAAACTTTAATCATTTTTCCTTTTGCTTGATTGGTGCTAACTACCAACGCCCCACTTGTGCTCATGGAGCCTTTTTTTGCGGTTGTGTAATGATACCCAGAAACACTTCCTTGCCCGCCATATCCGTAGCTAATCTCATGTTTGTCAAGTAATTGTGTGAGTTGTCCAATTTTATCTGGATGTCCCTGCAGCACGTAACTTTTATAAGTAAGGGCATTGTTGGTAAAGAATTTTTTAAATTCTGTGTTTAATACTACGGCATTTTTACTACCCATTTCAACGGTAGATATTCCTGTTGTGGTATGATGTGCCACACGATCAACAAGGGTTAACTCGTATCCTTCGTCTGTGTTAATTCCTAATCCAGCCCGGCCATGCCCGGCCTGTTCGTAGGTCATGCCTATGGCACCCATAAATGTTGGATAGGTATCTCCATAACTAGGGTATAATAAATCAAAGCGCTCTCTGGTAAAAAACAACCAGCCTTCTTTGTCAAAATATCTGGCATGATTTTTACCAATTTGTGTCTGAAAATCACGTTGAAAATCACTAATTACCTCATGAAATGGTTCTGCAGCTGGTGCAAAATAATAGGGCTCGTTGATGCCCTGTTCATGAAAATCGACATGGATATGAGGCATCCATTTATTGTAAATTTTTAAACGTTGTTGCGTTTCTACTTGCGTGGCCCAAGCCCAATCTCGGTTGAGGTCAAATAGATAATGGTTAGGTCTTCCACCAGGCCAAGGTTCGTTATGCTCATCTGCGTCTTGAATAGCGTTATAAGGAGTAGATTTTACTTGGTTATACCAATTTGCATATCTGTCTCTACCATCTGGGTTTACACATGGATCTATAATCACTATGGTGTTTTCTAGCCATTGTTGCTTTTTAGTTATTAAATCATATACAGTGGTCATCGCTGCCTCTGTACTTGATGCTTCATTACCATGTACATTATAACTTAGCCAGACAATTGCTTTTGAGGGGGTTGCCTCTCCTTTTAATATGCCAGCATTTTTCAAATTATCAAGTCGTATTTGTTCTGCGTTTTCAATGTTTTGTGCACTAGACACTACTGCGTAAGTTAAGGTGCGTCTTTCATTGGTTTTTCCGTAGGCTTTGTATTGAACCATATCGCTATGTTGTGCTACATGCTCAAAATAATCTACCACATCTGCATGACGTGTGAATTGCGTACCAATAGTGTAGCCTAAAAATTCACTTGGAGATTGAAGCTGTCCATATCCCAAAGTATTTACAAAAAGTACAAGAGTAATAATTACGTTTTTCATCTTTTTTTGGTGTAATAATTTCAAATGCTAATATACCCTGAAATTTAATAAAACAGGTGCTTATCAAAATATTTAGTCAATACAATAGGGCAGTTTCATTGTTAATTATTTTAAAAATTTCTTTTCAGAAATGCTAGTTGTTAATTAAAGGGTATTTTTGTTTTATGTCATCAGCTTCTATTTCGTATTCAAAAACAGGTTATTTCTCAAAGACAATGATTGATTATCTTAAACAAGATACATCGCTGGGGTCTTTCTATGGAAAATTCCCAACCCTTGAGGGTATGAAAGACCAATTAGAAGAAAAACAAAAACACTTTTCCCAGAAAGGAAGAAGTGTTTTGGTATCCCAGCTTGAAAAACAGTATCAGGGCATAAACATAACGCAAGCGACCCAAGATAATATCAAAGCCTTGTCCAAAAGCTCAGTGTTTACAATCACTACTGGCCATCAGCTAAATTTGTTTACCGGCCCGATGTATTATGTATATAAAATACTCTCAGTAATCAACCTCACAGAACAACTCACCAAAAAGTATCCAGAAAATAGTTTTGTACCCTTATTTTGGATGGCTACTGAAGATCATGATTTTGAAGAAATTAATGGATTTAATTTTAAAGGAAAAAAAATAAAATGGGATACCACACAGAGTGGCCCTGTGGGTAGGTTTTCTACAAAGGCTGTACAGGAGTTGGTTGGGGTTTTAAAAACTGAATTTGGTCACACCTCAAATGGCATGTATTTGCTAGATCTTTTTCAAACTGCGTACACACAACATGACACTTTGGCCCAAGCAACTAGGTATATCACAAATGTCCTTTTTGGCAGCTATGGTATAGTTGTTTTGGATGGTGATGACCATGAGTTTAAAAAACAGTTTACCTCTTATACCCAACAGGAGTTATTTGCTAAAAAAGGCTATAAAGAAATCACCAAAACTACCCAGAGGTTAGTCTCTGCTGGGTATTCCCAGCAGGTACATCCTAGAGAGATTAATTTGTTTTACATTAAAGATGGGATAAGAGAGCGCATTGTTGAGAAGGATGGAATGTTCCTGATAAACAATACACCTTTGGTTTTTTCTAAAACACAGATGCAAGATCAGGTATCAAATTATCCACAGCGGTTTTCTCCTAATGCTTTGCTACGCCCATTGTATCAAGAAGTTATTTTACCAAATATATGTTATGTTGGTGGGGGAGCAGAACTGTCTTATTGGTTTCAGCTGAAAGATTATTTTGAGTCTGTTGGAGTTGTATTTCCTGTTTTACTGCTCCGTAATAGTGCCATTATTTGCAATTCAAAATTAAATCAAAGATTGAAAAAACTTGATGTATCCATCCAAGATATATTCAAAAAAGACACAGCCTTGCGCACTTGGTTTGTCCATAGGGTTTCAAACATCTCCATTGATTTCTCTTCCCAGAAAAAGTTTCTTGAAAAGCAATTTGAGCAACTCTATGCCATAGCCGAAAAGACCGATGCCTCCTTTTTAGGAGCGGTTGCAGCTCAACAAAAAAAGCAAAACAATGGTTTGAAGCATTTAGAGAAACGTCTTTTAAAAGCCCAAAAAAGGAAACATAAGGATCAATTAACCAGATTGATTTCTTTGCGAAGCGAGATGTTTCCTGATGGAAACCTGCAAGAGAGAATTACAAATTTTTCTGAATTTTATCTAGAACACGGAATCGGTTTAATACCTGTCATAAAAAAGAATTTGAAACCTCTTGAAGGAAAGTTTTTGGTTATTTATTTACAATAAACAATCTTGTTTACATCTTTGTTAAAATTTGCAGTAAATTCTTTTGACAAGCTCTAGCAAAATTATTTTTTT
>CATEMS010000028.1 GCA_949507465.1 Flavobacteriaceae bacterium | reverse complement strand
TTGATATGCTCTCAAAACAGTGAAGATGTGTATGACGCTTTACTGTTAGCAAAAAAATTGGGTGATGATATAGATTTTAGAATAGAGCGGTATTCAAAATGCATCAGTAAAAGCACTCATAATTTTATTAGTTGGCTTAAAAATGATTATCGATTAAAACTCCGTAGTTATTTGAGAGAGAATTTTGATGAAATTTATGAGAATATCCATGGACATCCTCCCGTAGAATGATGTAACCTATTAGTGGTCTTTTCTTGGATGATAGGTATCAATAGTCTGTTTCAAAAAAGAAGTCTCTATGTGGGTGTAAATTTCTGTTGTAGTGATGCTTTGGTGGCCAAGCATTTGTTGTATGGCTCTAAGATCTGCTCCATTTTCTAATAAATGTGTGGCAAAGGAGTGTCTAAAGGTGTGTGGGCTTATTACTTTATCTATACCTGCTTTCACTGCCAATTGTTTTATGATTGTAAATATCATAGCCCTTGTGAGTTGATTCCCCCTTCTATTTAAAAACAAAGTGTCTTGAGCCTTGGGGGCTATTTTTTGATGTACCCGAACCTCTTTGCGATATACCTCTATATATTTTATAGTAGCATCTCCAATAGGAACAAAACGTTGCTTGTCTCCCTTCCCCGTAATTTTTATAAAACCCTCTTTAAAGAATAAATCTGAAATTTTCAGTGAGGTTAATTCACTTACCCTCAAGCCACATCCGTAAAGGGTCTCAAGCATTGCCCTGTTGCGTTCTCCTTGTGGGGTAGTAAGGTCAATGGTTTTAATGAGTTGGTCTATCTCCTCAATGGCAAGCGTGTCAGGGAGTTTTCTACCAATCTTTGGACTTTCTATTAGCTGTAAGGGGTTTGTTTGCCTATAATTTTCGAAGATAAGGTAATTGAAAAAACCTCTTAAACCAGAGATGATTCTACTTTGAGATCTGGGATTCACTTCTTTGGCAAGGGTGTAAATAAATTCTTGAATGACCTCTGGATTTATTGCGATGGGAGTGATTTGAATATCTGATTGATCGAGCCAAAGGATCAATTTTTTAATATCTAAGGTGTAATTATGGATTGAGTTTTCAGAAAGTCCTCTTTCAATTCTCAAATAGCTCTGGTAATCTTTTAATGCCTGTTGCCATTTCATGGGCTAGGATTTCTTTTTTTATTTAAACAAATTAAATATACGAATAACAAATGTGTTTGCCTTAGTATAAGTATATTTGATGTAGAACCATTAAAAATAGATCAATTGAAAAATATAATAGTAATTGCAGCGGTTTTTTTTATGAGCACAACCGTGCTCTCTCAAGAGTTAGACCTAGGAATAAAGCTTGGATCTAATTTCGCTTCTTTGAGTGATGCCCAAGAAGGATCATCTACTAGAACAGGTATTCAAGCAGGTGTTTTTGCAGGTGTAAAATTTAATGACAAAATAGGGGTTAACCTAGATGTACTATACTCTCAACAAGGGGCAGATTTTGATGCAGGAGCCTTCGATTTATCCTATGTGAATCTTCCAGTGATATTTAAATACTACCTAGTTGGTGGTTTACATCTTCAAGCAGGTCCTCAATTCGGAATTTTAGTTGACGATAACATTAAAGACCTCTATGATGAAATTGTAGAGGCACAGTCCTCAGATGTCTCTGGGATAGTTGGTGTTGGTTATGAGCTTCCCTTCGGCCTAAGATTTGAAGGAAGATATAATTTTGGCTTTACTGAGATACTTGAAGATTCTACAATTAAAAACTCTGTTTTGACTCTCTGCGTTGGTTTTTCATTTCTGTAGCGCACCTACCACTTTATTGATTATTTTAAATAGTGTATTTTTGTAGTCTAATTGCAAATAAAAAATAACATGAAAAAATTACTTTTACTGCTTTTTATTTTCGGAGGGTTTTCAATGCTTCAAGCACAAGAACAGTACAATGATACCAAAGGCTTTAGAGCTGGTTTTGCTGCAGGGTATCTCCTTGAGATCGAGTCTATAGGAGGTAGCATTGATTTAATTTATCAAATAGATAACAAGTGGAGCATTGCTAACACGAATTTATTTACAGTAAATGAATTACCTAATAAAGAACGTTTAAAGTGGTTTACCTCAGATTTAAATGCTAGGTACAATGTATTTGATGAGTTTTATGTTTTAGCTGGTGGTCAATTTTTGAATCAAACACTGATTGCTAAAACGTATATTGGTGGTTTTGAATCTGGAGAGCAAACCATCGGAAGTGCAAACTTTGGAGCCAATATAGGGGCAGGATATATTTACCATCTACTGAGTAACGCTAATGTATTTGTAGAATTAAAATACACGCTTTTGGCAAATGAGTCTGAACCCCTGCAGAGCTCTAGTTATTTGCAGGCACGAATAGGCATGGTCTTCGACCTGTAAAAAAAATTAAATAGATATCTTAAAAACAAAAGAAGACTTTTTCTTTCGTTTTTTTATTTTCTATATTTGAACCATGAAACTTAAGATAATTAATGGTCCAAATTTAAATCTGCTAGGAACCCGTGAAACCGCCATTTACGGGACTACTACCTTTGGTTCTTTTTTTGAGATGTTACAAAAAAAATACCCAGGGGTAGAATTGTCTTATTATCAATCCAATATCGAGGGAGAACTTATCGATTGTCTTCAAGAAACTGGTTTTTCTTATGATGGAATTGTTTTAAATGCCGGGGCATATACCCATACATCTGTAGGCATTGGAGATACTGTCAAAGCTATTGATTGCCCAGTGGTTGAAGTCCATATTTCAAATACATTTTCTAGAGAAGACTTTCGACATAAATCATATATTTCTGCAGGAGCAAAGGGCGTTATTGTAGGATTTGGCCTTGAGAGCTACCAATTAGCCATAGAGAGTTATCTATCCTAGATTAGGTATAGGGTAGGAACTATATACTCTTTATCCTTAGCCAAGTTTTAAGTCAACCAATTGTTTTGTTTTACACCTTTGCTGTAGAAGAATAAAAAAATACTTGTAGTAATCACAATCATTGGCATAACTATAGCCTCCGTACCAAGTAGGTCTATGGCCTCCGTGCCCAGTAACCAAAAACCCTGTACCACTAGAACAGATACCAAGGATACCAAGAAAAATGGTACCGCAATTTTCTTTCTTAATAATAAGGCTACTGAGGCTGCAACCCCTGAAGTGGTACAAATTCCAAATACAACATAATACCAAGTTGGTGTATTTAAAAACAATTCCATTTGTTGAGCAGTATAGTTTTCACTATAGGTTTCTATCATGATATCTTGCATAAACGCAGTCATTATAAATTGCAAAAGACCCATTATATTCCATAAAAGGGCCAATATACCGATGACTAGAAGAGTTTTGTTTTTTGATGTTTTACTACTCATAAACCTTGTTTTTAATGGTGTATGAGTAAATATATAAAAAGGACTTATATTTAACCATAAAATAGCCATAAAATGACAACTAGCGTATCAGCATCATCCTTACAATTTTTAAAAAATCTTAAAGAAAACAACCATAAAGATTGGATGCAAAACCATAAAAAAGAATACCTAGCAAGTGAGGGATCCTTAAAAGAACTTTACAAAGAAATACTTGCGGGCTTATGCGTTACAGATGAAATTGAAAAACAAAAAATTTTCAGAATCAATAGGGATGTAAGATTTAGCAACAATAAAACGCCCTATAATTCTCACAGGAGTGTAAGTTGGAGTAGAGCAGGAGCATCCCGTCGTGGTAGTTATTACCTTAGGATAGAGCCCGGTAAGTGCGCCATAGGAGGTGGTTTTTTTGGTCCCGAGCCTCATGATTTACTACGTATTAGAAAAGAATTTGAAATGGATAGCGAGCCAATTAGAGCAATTTTGGCCGAAAAAAAGTTTCAAAAATTTTATAAAAATTTCAATCAAGAGTACAAGGTTAAAACTGCTCCAAAGGGTTTTAATAAACTTGATCTTAATATTGATTTAATACGCCTAAAAAGCTTTTTTGTAGTACATGAATTTACAGATACCCAGGTACAATCACCAAATTTTGCTGCTTCTGTTGTAAAGGGCTTTGAACTGTTAAGACCCTTTTTTGATTACATGAGTGAAGTGCTCACAACAGACCTAAACGGAGAATCAATCATTTAGGCCCCAAAAGTGATTCGTTAGGAATATCAAACTGCATCAAGTTATTTTTTAATCGTTCTGTGGTCATGTTCATCATTCGTTTGTTTAACGCTGATGAGTTGGCACAGTATAGTTGGTACTCTTTTGTTGTAAATTGGCCAATAAACATGCCTTTTAAGGAGTTTCTAAATTTAATATTCTTCTGCACTGCATTGTCAATGTATTGAAGCTTCTTTTCAATAGTTAGATTGTAGAATACATTTTTGTGTTTTGTAATGTAATTTTTGAAAACCAACACAAAAAGATCATTTTGGAGTTTTGCTATAGGGCGAAGTGTAGCGTTTTGAAAATGTTCTTCCTTTGACATCCCTTCTTTAATTTGGGCACCAGGGATTACAGGTCTGCAAGAAAGTAATTGGGTGTCACGAGTATTCATTGCTATGGTCTTTTTTATAAAGATACGTTTTGTAGGGCCAATTTATTGTGTATGATAAGTAAATTATAAACACAAAAAAGGTATTCAAAACAAAACCCTGCAAAGAGCTCATCTGCAGGGTTTTGGTATTTTAAAATCTATTTTTAGTCTTTGGCTAAAAACACTTCTTTTGCTTTTATACTTGGTAGACTAATGTCTTTACTATCAAGTGTCTTATAAAACTTTTTGACCTCTTTACTCATTATTTCTTCAAATCTAGCTTTTTCCTGATCAAACTCATCACGAATTAATTCGTAGTTGCTTTTCAGAGATCCATCAACACGATCATAATTTGTAGCGATGTTACTGTACAACTCTCCCATACGCTCACGAAGTTCTGGTTCTGCGCTAGCTACATAGTTGTCTCCAGTGGTAACTACTAGGTCTTTTCTTAGGGCCTCTAGGGCCTTCCAACTTTTTTGAGCCTGCTTTGCTGGTTTCCCACCCATATCAATTACCTCTTTAGCTTTTGACTGTATTTGGCCAATCTGATAGACAAGATAGGCTAAATCCTCAACCATGTTAAACATGGTTTGCGTAAGTGCTTCTTGTTCTTTTCTGTCTTCAAGGCTTGTCAATGATTTACTATCGTATTTAGTTTCTATGATATGCTCATAGGTTTGTTTCCCTTTTTTGAGTACTACTTTATACTGCCCCTGAGGTACACGAGGGGAGGTAAACCCACCAAAGGATAGTGTTTTTGCAGCTGCCATTTTTGGATTGCTGGTATTAAAACTCCAATTTACAACATTGATACCCTTTGATTTTCCGGGGCCAAGGGATGTAATTTTGTTTCCTTGCATATCCTGTATTTCTAGGGTCATCTTACCAAAAGTATGTCTCTTTTTTAAATAATAGACAATACGTGCAGCGGTAGATTTGTTTTGCCCTACAAACTGAGTTTCAGCACCAAAAGATCCAGCAAATCCGCTCTCTTCTGGCATGGTAAAAGGCTTGTTTTTAAAGAAATGTACTTTCTTTGTAAGAACTTCTTGGTTTAATTCTCTAAGAGGGCTTATATCATCAATTATGATAACACCTCTACCGTGAGTTCCCATAACAATGTCATTGGTTTGTTTTTGCATATCAATAAAATGTACAGCTACAGGTGGCATGTTGTTGGTAAAGTGAGACCATCCTTTTCCACCGTTTATAGTGACATAAAGACCCATTTCTGT